>NZ_LZMM01000081.1:0-2638 GCF_001665945.1 Kocuria sp. ICS0012
CCCCCCCCCCCCGCCCGCGCGGTGCCACCGTGGCGGGGGGGGTCACGGTGGGGGGCTCGGTCGCGAAGTTCGCGGGGTCGTCGTCGGACGAACCCGACAAACCGGTGAAAGCCACGGCCCCCACACCCACCAGGACGAGCAGGGCCGCACCACCGAGCGTGACGGGGGCCATGTACCGCCGGGCACCCGAGGGGGCCGGAGTCGCGGTGCCTTCGGGGGATTGAGTGTCCTCACCGAATAAATCGTCCTGGATGGAGTTGCCCATGCAAAAATTCCCTCGAGATCGCCCTGCGTGTCCACGACCGGACCGTGTTCTCCCCGGGCCCGGTGCGTTCACGTGACTTTACCGCGTGCCGGCTTCCCCGCGCACAACCGCTCGTGAGAGCGCAGCGCCGACGTCAGGACCGGTTGGCCCCGAAGACGATGTCGTCCCAGCTCGGCACGGAAGACCGCTTGGCCTTGGGGGTGCGACCCCGCGGGCCCGGGGCGGGACGGTCGCTCGATCCCGATTCGTCCGTGGTGTCCGCATCGCCGGAACGGGCCGGTTCGTCGGTGTCCTGCGCGGCGGGCTCGTCCTCGTCCGCCACGTCCGTGGCCGTGCCGGAGGCGTCGACGGCGAACGCGCTATCCGACGTGGTGTCGCGCGCTTCGGTCTCCGTGGCCGCGTGTTCGTCCTCACCGGAGTTCTCCGACCCGGAGTCCTCAGGCGCGGGATCCTCGGAAGTGCAATCCGCAGGCTGGTGGTCCGTGACGGCGGAGGGGACGTTCTCGTTCCGGGAGGCTGCGGGGGAGTCGTCGTACGAGCCCTTCCCGAACGGCACGGCGGGGGCAGCTGCGTTCCGGGAGGGGGTGGCGTCGTCGTGTTCGAGGGGGGTCGAATCGTCGACGATCTCGATCCCGTCGTCCTGGGCGAGGGCCTGGGCCTCGGCGACCTGCGAGGCGGCCGGTTGGATGGGCCGGTCGAACACCGTGGAATCCTCCGGGGCGTCGATGGGGCGCGGGCGCTGGTCCACCTGACCCATGCCGCGGCCGAGGATCTCCGCGAGCCGGTCGTCACCCGCCTCGTCCGAGCCGATCCGCCGTCCGCGGCGCGACTGCAGGACGTCGAGCAGATCGTCCGCCTGGCTCGCCTCGTGCTGCAACTGCCGCAATGTCGCGGCGGGTGCGGGGGGCAGCGCGTGGGCGGCCGCGCCGAGCGGGCCGCTCTCCTGGTGCTCCTGACCCAGTGCGCGCGCCCAGTCGTTCTCCGGACGCACGGTCCGGTTCGCGGGGTTGTAACTCCACTGCGCGGGACCCGGGATGTCCGGGGCGTCCTGCGAGGCGTCCTCCGCGGAGAAGCTTAGCTGCACGGTCCACAACTGGTCCTCGCGCAACCACGCGTCCCAGTCGAAGGACGAGCGGTCCACCCCGAGCTCGGCGGCACGCTCGTCCACGGTCTCGCGCAGGGTGCGGGGCTCGCCCTCGAACACGGAGCGGTAGCCCTCGTGGGAGGGGTTGGTTCCGGAGACCGTGACCCGGCACGCCTCGGCGACCATGTGGGAGCGTTCGGCCAGGATGGGCCACTCGTACCGCTTGACGCGTTCGGCCTCCCACCCGGACTCGGCCACGACGTCCTCGACGCTCGCGCCGGCGCGGAAGCGGGCCTGGATGTCACGCGGACCGAAGGACCCTCCGCCGCGCCCATGAGAGGGGGACTTGCGGCGCGCGTGCTGGATCGTCTGACGCAATTGCTGGTCGATCTTCAGCCGGTACCGGGTTGAATCGGGGGTCTCCACGATGAGGTGCTCACCGTCGTCGTGCACTCCTACCAGGCGCAACTGCTCCATGCTGTCCTTCCCTCGCCGTCGGGGGCACCACGCGATCCGGGGTGCGCTCGGCGCGCTCGTAGCGTCAGTGTAGTGGCACGCCCGGGCGCCGTCCGGGACCGGCGGGACGGCCACCCGCACAGGCACCGCGTGTGTCATCCGAACGAGCGGATCCACCGCCCGAGGTGGAAATCTTGCTCTGCGAGAAAACCTCGGCGTCGCCACTGGCTTTTTCCGCGTCCATGGTGAACAATCTACGCGACACGGCCCGGGGGTAGAGCCCTCGGGAGGTGTTTTTCGCAGGGATTTTCGTGAAGACCGGTTGGAGCGGATAGACACATGGCCACAGACTACGACGCACCGCGTAAGCAGGACGAAGACCTCAAGGAAGACTCCATCGAGGAGCTCCAGTCCCGGCGGTCGGACCAACAGTCCGGAAGCGTTGACGAGGACGAGGCCACCGCGGCGGAGAGCTTCGAACTCCCCGGCGCGGACCTCTCCAACGAGGAACTGTCCGTCGTGGTGCTCCCGGCCCAGGACGACGAGTTCACGTGTGGCTCGTGCTTCCTGGTGCGCCACCGTTCGCAGCTCGCCGAGGAGCGCGATGGCGTGAAGTACTGCCACGAGTGCCTGGGCTGAGCCCCGGGTCCACGACCGCATGACGACGGGGGCGCCCCCCCCGGGGGGGGCCCCGGGGGGGGGGGGGGGGGGGCCGGGGGGGGCGCCCGGGGCGCCCCCCCCGCCCGCGGCGGCCCCCCGCGGCGGGGGGGCGCGGCGGCCGGCGGGCGGCGCGCGCCCGGGGGGCGCGGGGGGCGGGGGCGCGCCCGGGTCGA
>NZ_LZMM01000082.1:0-6932 GCF_001665945.1 Kocuria sp. ICS0012
CCCGCAGCGCACCCAGGATCAGCGTGACCGACTCCGGGGCGGCGTTCGGACCCATGAGCCCGATGCGCCACACCGTGTTCGTGTACTCCTTCACACCGGCGCCGATCTCGATGTCGTACTTCTCGAGCAGTTCCTTGCGCACCGCGGCCGAATCGACCCCCTCGGGCACCTTGACCGTGGTCAGCTCCGGCAAGCGGTGTCCCTGCGCCGCGAACAGTTCCAGGCCCATGGCCTCCAAACCGCCCTGCAGCGCGCGGCCGGCGGCCTCGTGACGCTCGCGAACGGCGTCGAGCCCCTCGTCGAGGACACGGCGCAGACCCGCCTCGAGGGACGCGACCATCGCCACGGGCGCGGTGTGGTGGTAGGTGCGACTGGAACCGGAGGCCTCCCCCACGTAACCGCCCAGCATGCCGAGGTCCAGGTACCACGAGCGCGGCTTCTCGACCCGGCGCTGCCACGCCCGCTCGGACACCGTGAACGGCGCGAGCCCCGGAGCCACGCCCAGGCATTTCTGGGTCCCGGCGTAGCCGATGTCGATACCCCACTCGTCCGCCTTGAGCTCGATGCCGCCGATCGAGGTCACGGCGTCCACGAGCAGCAGTGCGTCACCCTTGATCCGGCCCAGGGCGGCGATGTCCGAGCGCACGCCCGTGGAAGTCTCCGCGTGCACCGCCGCGATGATCTTGGGCGAGGGGTGGGCCGCGGCGACCTTCTCCGCGTCCACGGCTTCGCCGAAGGGGAAGTCCACGCGGATCACGTCCGCGCCGCACCGGCAGGCGACGTCGCACATGCGCTCCCCGAACAGACCGTTGACCGCGATCACCACGGGGTCTCCGGGGTTCACGAAGTTCACGAACGCCGCTTCCATCCCGGCCGAACCGGTCGCGGAGAGCGGAAGCGTACGGCGGTTCTCGGTGCCCCACACCGCGCGCAAACCGTCGCATGCACTGTCCATGATCTCCAGGAACTGCGGATCGAGGTGGCCCAGCAGCGGCCGTGCCAGCGCCTCGGTGGCTTCCGGATACGGGTTGGTGGGGCCGGGACCGAACAGATGACGGACGAGAATCTGGCTCATGACTGGGTCTCCTTGCTGGCACCGCCGCGGCGGACCGGGGTTCGCCCGCGGAACGTGCGGGCCCATCGGACGTGTTCCGGGTTACGTCCAGCGTAGGCCCAGGGCCCCGGGCCGCGCGATTCACCACCCGGTGGGTATCACACGACGACGCCGCTCGGGTTCTGTCGTACGTCACACGGCGGCACACCTCAGTTCCCGCTGGGTGCCACCGGGCGGCGTGGCAGGAAGATGGCGGCCAGGACGATCGCGATCACGATCAACGCACCGATGCACAGGGTCGCCCCGCCCCAGCCCGCGCTCGTGAACGCGATGCCGGCGGCGTACCCCAGCGCGGAGGAGCCGCCGTAGTAGAAGAGTGTGTAGAGGGAGGACGCCTGGGCCCGCCCCTCGGTGGCCATGGCGGGAACCCATCCGTTGGCCACGGAGTGCGCCGCGAAGAATCCGGCGGTGAACACCAACAATCCCGCCACGATCACCGGCAGCCACGGGAGGACCGTGAGCAGCAGACCGCCCAGCATGATCAGGGCCGCGGTGATCAACACGGGGCGGCGGCCGAAGCGATCGGCGAGGCTTCCCGCCCGCGCGGAGGACCATGTCCCGGAGAGATAGGCCAGAAACAGCAGGGACACCACGCTCTGGGGCACGTTGAACGGTTCATCCCCCAGGTGGAAACCGATGTAGTTGTACACCGCCACGAAACCACCCATGAGCAGGAATCCCTGCAGGTAGAGCGTCACCAGGCGCGCGTCCTTGAGGTTGACCCACAGGTGCGCGATCAGCCCCTGCTCCCCCGTGAGCCGCACGGGCTGGGGCGTGAAACCACGCTGGCGCGGGATCAACAGGATGAAGGTCACGGCCGCGGCGGCGGCGATCAGCGCGACGACGCTCGTCCCCACGCGCCAGCCGAAGAAGTCCGCGAGCGGGGCGGCCACGATGCGCCCGGAGAGCCCGCCCAGACTCGTCCCGGAGATGTAGGTCCCGGCCGCCACGGCTCCATAGCGCGGATTGACCTCCTCTGCGAGGTACGCCATGGCCACCGCGGGGATCCCGCCCAGGGCCACGCCCTCCAGGAACCGCAGGCCCACGAGGGATTCGAACGTGGGCATGACGTTGATGAGCACGCCCAAGACGGCGGCGCAGCTGATCGCAGCGGCCATGGCGCAGCGTCGTCCCCAGCGGTCCGAGACGAGCGACCACGGGATCACCCCCACGGCGAGACCCAGCGTGGCGGTGGAGACGGCGAGCGCGGCCTGGGCGGCGTCGATGTCGAGGTCCTGGGCCATGATGGGCAGCACGCCCTGCACGGAGTAGAGCTGGGCGAACGTGGCCACGCCCGCGCACAGCAGTGCCACGAGAATGCGCCGATAGCCCGAGCTCCCCTTGTCGTAGCCCTCCCACACCCTGCGTGACGATCCCATACCCGGGTGCACCTCCTGCTGCGACTGTCCTGCCCGGGCAGCTGCGTCTTCCCGGGCCCGGCCGTACCATGCGTGCACGACCTCGGCCAGGGTACGCCCGGTGCGCGCCCGGGCCCGGGCCGCTCCCGCGCGAGGTTTCCGTGCGGCGTCGTGCGGGAGTCACGCGGAAGCGGCGGCACCGCGCCCGGACACGACGACGCCCGCATCCTCCCTCGGGAGGACGCGGGCGAACGGTCATTCTGGCGCGGGGCACACCGCTCCGCGGGGTGTCAGGAGCCGGCGACGGTGGAGGCGAGCCGCTCGAGGGACTCCTCCAGAACCTTCTCGCCGAAGAGCGGGAAGCTGATCTTCTTCGTCACCTTGGGGTTGGCGTGCTCCCACGAGTAGGTGAGGGTCACGGTGGTGGAGTCCGAGCCCTCGGGCTGCAGCTCGTACACCCATTCCCAGCCGTTGTCCTCCACGGAGGTGCCCTCGGGGCAGGGCTTCCACGCGATGAGCTTGTTGGGGTCCAGACCGGTGACGTGGTTCTCCGTCTTGTAGTCCCCGCCCATCATCTCGGCGTGCATGTTCATCACGAAGACGTCGCCGACGTTCTGGATGCGCTGGTCCGTGCCAGAGATGACGGTCCCGGAGGCGTCCAGGCTGGGGTGTTTGGCGGGCAGTGTCAAGATCTCGAAGATCTCCTCCGCCGGGGCGTCGATGAGACGGCTGACGGTGATGGACTTCTCACTCATGGCATACCTCCTGATTGACGATGCTGATGGTTTCTACGTTAGCCACGGGAGAGGGAGGCCCTTCAAGCGTTTTTGCGATGGGCGAAGCGGGCGCGCGCCACTCCGATTCCTCCCGCGGCAGTGAGAGCGTCCGCAGGTGATGCGCGAACCCGAGCTCCGCACGTCCTTCGAGCCGCCCTGACGTCACCGCACGGATCCGGTCCGTGGCCTCGACCCGTGCGCCCACTCGGTGCAGTGCAGCCAGCAGGGCTTCGTCCTCGCTGCACGCCAGGGGTGGGAAACCGCCCGTGTGCTCGTAGAACGAGGCGCGCACACCCATGTTCGCCGCGTGGATGTGCGGGTGGCTCTCTACGAGCGTGTGTTCGCGCTGCCACAGCTCGTACACGTGCGGCGGACACTCCGTCGGGTCCGGTTCCACGGTCCCGAGAATCGCATCCACACCGGCGCCCGCGCGCTGCACCTGGTAGCGCAGCCAGTTCTCGGGCACCATCGTGTCCGCGTCCGTGGAGGCGATCCACTCCGGGTCCGACGCCGCGAGCGCCTGCCGGGCTGCTGCGGCGCGCGCTCCCCCGGCGCTGTGCCATTGCCCCGAAACGATCTCCAGTCGGGCTCGGCCGCCGTCCCGGTTCGACACCGCCCACGCCTGGCGCGCGCGCTCCACCGTCCGGTCCGTGCAGCCGTCCGCGGCGAGCACGACCGTGACCTCGACGTCGCCCGTCCCCACAGCGCGCGGCGCCCCCCGCAAGGGCGGCATGGCATCGATTCGGGACGTGCCGGGAGCGGGCCCGGCGACGTCGTCGGCGGATGCCCACTCGGACCGTGCGAACGACGGATCATGACCCAGCCCCGCGATCGCACCGGCGACCGACTCGAGGCACCGGCCCACGCGGTCCTCTTCGTTGCACGCCGGGATGATCACGGCGATCCGGCGGATCACGTGTTCCCCGCGGGAACGGGCGCGAAGACCTCGATCACGAAATCGGTTTCGCGGTGGCTCAGCACCCCGCGCAGCCCGGGAGTGCGCCGAGCCTCGCGATGGACGTCCGCGCCGTCGAGCGGCCAGTCCGCGATCGGGTGCCGCCAGTGGCACAGCACGAGGTGCCCGCCGTCCGCGAGCGCCGCCACGCAGCGCCACAACAGCTCGCGCCATTGCTCGGGCGAGCAGAAGTACCCCATTTCGCTCACCACGATCAGCTCTCGCGGGGACCAGTCCTCGTCCCAGTCGCGCGGCAGCACGGCGCTGACGAGTTCCACGTTCGGCACGCCCTTCCGTTCGAGCCGGGTGCGGGCGGCGCTCAGGGCGACGTCGCTTGCGTCCACCGCGGTCACGGAACGCGCGCGCCGGGCCAGTTCCACCGTGAGGGCGCCCGTGGAGCACCCCAGATCCAGGACGCTGCCGTAATGCTCCCGCGGCAGGCACGCGAGTAGCACGTCCCGCTTGCGCCGCTCGTACCACGAGGTGTCCACGGCCCAGGGGTCCGCGCTCGCGGTGTGCACACGGTCGAACACGGTCCGCTGATCGGGCGTGCCGAGCACGAAAAACTCGACCGAACGATCGAAGTGTTCGAGCACGTGGGGGCCTAGGAGCACCTCGTCCCCCCGCCGGTCGGACAGCGGCTGCACCTGGGTCACGTGGTGGGCCAGGGCGGAGCGCTTGGCAGCGCGAGCGGCGTCGTCCAGTGGGACCCGCACGAGCCCGCGCGGCAGGCGCGTGGGGGAACCCCAGTGCCAGAACCACACGGGGTACTGCAGGCAGCGCACACCCCACGCCCCGGCGGCCGCGACGACCGTGCGGGCCAGAACCTCGTGGTCGGTGTGCCCGTCCTCCTCCCACGTGACGATCACCAACGGCTGCTCCCCCTGCTCGAGCCATTCGAGATGACGGGCCACCGGCTCGGACAGTTCATCCTCGGACAGGCCGCCGTCGGTCAGGGCGAGGTACTCCGGCGGGGTGTCCGTGCTGGTCAGGGTGTGCACCGCGGCGGCGAGCTCTTCGTGGCGCAATGCGGCCAATCGTTCGGGCGTGTGGGTCGGTGAATCCGGGTGGGAGTTCTCCCCCAGGGTCGCCACGACCACCCGCACATCCGCTCCCGCGTCCGCGAGCCGGTGCATGGTGCCGCCGGCCCCCAGGGTCTCGTCGTCCGGGTGGGCCGCGAACACGACGACCCGGTCCACGCCGGTCAAGTCCACCTCGGGGGCGCGGTGCAGAGCGCCGCAGCGGGCCCAGTCGGCCTCGGGCGTGCCCGGATCACGGTGGTCGAAGCTCACCACGGGGTCTCCTCCGACCCATCCTGGACCAGCTCCAGCAGGGTGCGTCCGAGGGCGGCGGTGTCCCGCTCGGCGTGGTCCTGGCGGATGTAGACCTGCAGGGACTCGACCCGCCGCACGTGTGCGGGGTCCCCCGTGAGCGGACCGGGCCCGGTGGCGCGGGAGACCACGCGGATCACGGTGTCGGCGGCGTCGGCCACCGTGCGGCGCACGCGCAACGCCCATGCGGCGCCGTGCTCACCCGTGGCCTCGCCGCGGTCCACCGCCGCGGCCGCACGGTCCAGGACGGCCTGAGCCGCACCGAGCGTGAGGTCGAGCTGCCCGAGGGCGGTGCGAGCGGCGTCGTCGACGGGGCGTGCGGGGCGCACGAGTTTGCACCACAGCAGATCCGCGACGGACTGTGCGCCGCCGAGCCACACGGCCGCCACGCCCATCCCGCCCCACGCGAAGCCCGGGCGGGTCAGGTACCACTCGTCCGCGCCGAGCGGTTGCGCCGGAACGCCCTCGAAACGGACGGGTACCGTGACGACCTCGGCGAGACCGCGGGACGTCCACCCCGCGGCGGCTTCGGGCCGGAATCCCGGGTGGTCCGTGGCCACGACGAACGCCCGACGGTGTCCCGTGGGTTCCCCGACCTCGTCGGTGACGTGCGCGGTCACGACGGCGCGTGAGACGGAACCCGCGAGCGAGCACCAGGGCTTGGTCCCGGTCAGGGTCCAGTGCGGACCGTCGGCGGCGTCATCATCGGCCGAGTGCGCAGCGGACGACGGCGTGGCCAGCAACGGCTCGCCCGCCCCCTCCGCGGCCCACACGCCCCACGTGTCGCGGTCGGTGATCAGGTCGGTGCGGCCCGCCTGGCGCAGGATGGCCAGGGCATCCAGGTGAGGTTCGATGATCCTCGCGTAGGCGAGGTCCATCCGACCCAGTGCGCTCAGCTCGCGCCACAGTTCACGCGTGGCGCCCTCCCCCGGGGCGGGCAGGTCGCGTCCGAGTACGCGCGCCTGGTCCAGTGCGTGATCGACGAAGCGTTGCACGGCCCGGGGATCGGCCGGAGCCGCGGCGGGGACGGGAAGTTCTGGGTGCTCGGACACCCCATCAGCCTACGTGTCGGGGCGGACACCCACCCCACCTTTTCAGCGGTAGGCCACCTACCATGAGGGGAGTCGATCGAAGGGGACAAGGCATGTTCACGGTGGATCCCGCCGCTTCCACACCGGTGTACGAACAGCTCGTGGAATGCGTCCTGCGGGACGTCTCCTCCGGGGAACTCATGGTGGGTGACCGCATCCCACCGGTGCGCGCGCTCGCGTCCGAGCTGGGGCTGTCCGCGGGCACCGTAGCCAAGGCCTACCGGGAGATGGAGACCCACGGCGTGATCGAGACACGCGGGCGCAAGGGCACGTTCATCGCGCAGGGCCGGGACGACCGCGACGCCGC
>NZ_LZMM01000083.1:0-46929 GCF_001665945.1 Kocuria sp. ICS0012
CGCCCGCCACCCCGCCCCGGGGGGCCCCCCCTCCCCCCCCCAACCCCCCCCCCCCCCCCTGGGGCCCCGGCCCGCGGGCCCCGGGCGGGGGCGCCCCCGGGGCCCGGTGCCCCCCCCCCCGCCGCGCTGACGGGCGGGCGCCGCGCTGACGGGTGTGCCCCGGGTGCATCTGCGCCCGGGGCGGGTGGTGGGAGACGGATTGGGCGGGGCGTGGGAGAAGGACGGGCCGTGGTGCCCGTGGGCCCCGCTCAGTCCGTTCCGCGCAGGTCCAGCGTGAGTCCTGCCGGGGCCTGCGGGTCCACCGTGAACGGGATCCCCCAGTCCTGCTGGTACAGGTGGCACGCCGCGTGCTCCGGGATCTCCCCGTCCGGGGAGCCGTCGCACGCCGCCGCGCGGGCCGTGATGTGCAGGACCCCCTCCGTGACACCGTCCGCGATCCGCAGGGAGCGGGTCAGCCCCTGGGCGGTCCCGTCACCCTGCACGAGCGCGTCCTCCGGGGACGAGGACACCTTCAGCTGCGTGGGATCACCCCACCGGGTGTCGAGCTTCTGACCCGTGGGGGCCGAGAACCGCACCGTGAGCTCGAGCTCCCCGGGGGCCACCGGCGTGCGCTTGCGCTGCATGCTGGCCGCACCCTCGTCCACGGTCTGGGCCTGCTTGGGCACCGCCACCCGCACGAGGCGGTGGGCATTGGCCTCCACGACCACCAGGACGGGCTCGTCGTGGCTCGTGTCGAGCAGGACGTCGGAGGGCTCAGCGAGTCCGCGGGTCAGCGTGGAGACCTCACCGGTTGCGGGGTCGAACCGGCGCACCGCACCGTTGTAGGTGTCGGCCACGGCCACGGATCCGTCCGGGAGCACGCACACCCCCAGGCAGTGCTGGAACCGTGCCTGATCGGCCGGCCCGTCCCGGAACCCGAAGTCGAACAGTCCGAGTCCCACGGCGGATTCCACCGATGCGGACCCGTCCTCGCCGAAGCGCACGCTGCGCAGCGCGGAGGACTCGGAGTCCGCGACCCACACGGCCCCGTGGGCGTCTTGAGCCAGGCCGGAGGGCTGGGCGAACCAGCTCTCGGGCGCGGAACCGTCGCGCAGTCCCTCGTCCCCGGTCCCGGCCAGCACGGCGAGCGCCCCGGTGCGCGGGTCGAACGAGAACAGTTGGTGCGTCCCGGCCATCGCGACCACCAGGGTGTCCGCGGCGTCGGACCACGTCACGTCCCACGGGGAGGACAGCGCCACGGACGTGGCCGGGGCATCCTGCGGGATCTCGTTGGGGTCCACGCCGCGCGCGCGGGCGTCGTCGAGCAGGCGCTGGACGCCATTGCCCGCCAAAGTGCGCACCGCGCCGGTGCCCAGTTCCACGCCGCGCAGCCGGTGGTTGACGGTGTCCGCGACCACGAGGTCGTAGCCGACGTCGGCACGCACGCGTTCGGGGAGCACCGCGATGCCCTGGGGTTCGTTGAACCGCGCGGCGTCCCGGGGGCCGTCCGCCCAGCCCTTGGTGCCGGAACCGATGGCCCGACGAACCGTGGTGAGGTCCTCCTCGAGATGGACCAGGCGGTGGTGACCGGTGTCGCTGACCATGAAGGAACCGTCCGGAAGGGCCACGACCTTGCCGGGGAAGCGCAGGTCCCCCTCGGGCTGCGGGCGCGGGACGTAAGGGCCGTCCCCGCGGTGCAGGGTGCCCTTGGCGTCGTGCTCGGCCACGAGTTCTGACACGAGGGATTCCAGCCCCTGGACGTGGCCCTCACCGGAGAGGTGCGCCACGATGTACCCCTCGGGGTCCACGACCACCAGGGTGGGCCACGCGCGCGCCGTGTAGGCGTCCCACGTGCTCAACCGGGGGTCGTCGAGCACCGGGTGGGTGATCTCGTAGCGGTCCACCGCCGCGGCCAGTGCGTCCGGGTCCGCCTCGTGCTCGAACTTGGGGGAATGCACGCCCACGGTCACGAGCACGTCCGCGTACTTCTCCTCGAGGGGGCGCAGCTCGTCCAGCACGTGCAGGCAGTTGATGCAGCAGAAGGACCAGAAGTCCAGGATCACGATCTTGCCCCGTAGCGCCTGCAGGTCCAGTCGCTCACCGCCGGTGTTCAGCCAGGCTCTGCCCTCAAGTTCCGAGGCGCGGACGGGTGTGTTCATGCGTGCGGAGGTCACGGTGTCTGGGTCCTTCCACCGGGGGTCAAGGGTTTCTTCCTGGGACAACGTTATCCGCGGGGCAGAGCTTCCCGTGCGTTACGTGACGCTCCCGCACACCCCGCGGACCCGTCCGCCAACCGCCCGGCCTCGCCGGCGCCCGTCCCGGCGGACGTCAACGACGCCGCTCGTCCCGCTCCGCGAGCTCGGCCATCATCTCGTTGTAGGCGCGCAGTTCGGCGTCGTCCGTGCGATCGGCCTGCCGGTCCACCCGGCGGTTCTCCTTGGCGCCCTCCATGGCCCACAGCACGGCCACGATGACGGCGAGCAGGAACGTGGGGAACTCGCCGATCCCCCACATGAGCATGCCGCCGAGCTGCTGGTCGTCCAGGGCGCTGGGACCCCACGGGCGGCCCATGTTGCCGAACCACGAGGCCTGCAGCACCGTGGTCAGGCTCATGATGCTGATGCCGATGAACGCGTGCGCGGCCATGGTCGCGAGCAGCAGCACGAGACGCATGGGGTAGCTGGGCCGGCGCGGGATGGGGTCGATGCCGATCAGCACGAGCGCGAACATGTACCCCGTGAACAGGAAGTGCACCATCATGAACTCGTGGCCCACGTGGTAGCGCAGCGTGAAGCGGAACAGGTCCGTGAAGTAGAACAGCACGATCGAGAACGCAAAGTTCGCGGCCGCGAAGATCGGGTGCGTCACGATCCTGCCCCACGTGGAGTGCACGAGACGCAGGATCCATTCACGCGGACCGCGGGTACCGTCCCCTCGTGGTTCGAGGGCCTTGAGCACCACGGTGATGGGTGCGCCCGAGACCAAGAACAGCGGCACGATCATGGTCAGGCTCATGTGTTCGACCATGTGGGCGGAGAACAGCACGCGGGCGTAGACCGCCACCCCGCCGCTCGTCGCGTAGAGCAGTGCAGCCAGCCCACTGAACCAGGACACGGTGCGCAGCACGGACCACGAGTCCCCGCGGCGCCACACCTTGATCGCGGCCCACAGGTACACCACGGCCATGAACACGACCACGGCCACCCAGAACCAGTCCAGGCGCCACGTGGTGAACCAGCGGGCGAACGTGGGCTCCGGGGGCAGTTCGTACCACGTGAGGATCCGCGCCGGGGAGGCGTCCGGTGCAAGCTCCTCCGGGACGGGCGGGGCGGTGCGGCTCAGGGCCGTGGCGATGCCCATGAGTAGCCCCATGAGCACGACTTCTACCACGAGCACGCGCCACATGGTGGCCGCGCGGGACCGGGAGCCGTCCGCGACCCCGGGGATCAGCCACTGCCGGTGCGCGAAACCCGCCAGCGCCAACAACAGGGTCAGCACGAGTTTGGTGAGCGCCAGGATCCCGTAGGAGGACGTCAGTTGCTCCCACGTTCCGATACGCACCGCGGCATTGATGATCCCGGAGAGCAACACCAGCAGGTAGCAACCCAGAGCCACCACGGAGTAGCGCCGCAGTACGACCGCGAGCAGGGGTTCGGTGTGGCGGGAGCCCCCGCGGCCGCTGACCGTGAACTCACGGGACAGCAACGGCCCCACCCAGATCAGCACCAGCAGCCCGCCGACCCACAGGCACACTCCCAGCAGGTGCAGCCCCAGGGAGTTCACCGCACCCATGTGGTCCGCACCACCCGCGGCGTGACCGTTGAGTGCCAGCGCCACGATCGCCACGAAGGACAGCGCGAGGGTGCAGAACAGTCCCAGCAGCGCCCGCACGCCGAAAACCAGGGTCGTGACCACGGCGGCCACCATCACGATCACCGATTGGGACTGGCCCATGGAGATCCCGGTCATGTAGTGCAGCAACTGTTGGGTGTAGTTGCCCCCCGTGCCGATACCGGATCCGGAGACGTCCGAGTACGTGAAGATCAGCACGGCCACGGCCGCCACGGTCCACACCACGGCCGCGGCCTCGACGAGCTGCATGACGCTGCGGAAGACCGGGTGTTCCGGTTCGCCCGCCTGGTCCTTGCTGTTGCGCGGTGGCCGTTTCCGGGAGCGGTCCGCGAAACGGGGCACCACGCCGATCGCCAGCAGCAACCCGCCCATCACCACCGTCATCGCGATGTTGTGGACGGTCTCCACCACGGGCAGCCCCCAGCGCACGAGCGTTCCCGGGTCCGCGACCTGCCGGGGGGCCGCCGCTCCCCCGTAGACCAGGGCCGCGGTCATCCCGATCATGGCCGCGACGAGCACGACCGTGATGGTCCACGGGCTCACACTCACCGCTCCCGCGGGAGCGGTCCCGCCGTTCGGTGAACTCGCGCCGTTCGACGAGCTCGCGCCCTTCGACGAGCCGGCGCCGAGCGGGCGCCCGACATCCGGCGCGCTATCGCGCTCACGGCCGGGAGCGACGTCGCCCCGCGAACCGTCCCGGCGCGGGCCGGTGTCCCTGGTGCGTGCGCTGGTACTCATCGTGGCGTTCCTCCGGCCCGTTGATTCTCTCGTTGTGCTGCTCCGCGCACGGGGGTCACGTGAACAACGTGTCCCCGATGAACCCACCCACTTCGCAACCCGGCGGGATAGCGAACACGGCGGATCCGATGGGCACGGTCCACGTGTTCAGCATGTCCAACTGCGCCAGCCGCCGCTGGATGGGCACGAACTGTTTCACGGGGTCCGACTGGTAGGACGCGAAGATCAGCCCGGTGTTGGACACCCCGCCCCGGACGTCCCCGGAGCGGCTGTGCCCGGATGCATCACTCACCGCCAGATCGTAGTTGTACACCCTGCGGAAGATCTTCTCGTCCGGGTTGTCGCTGCGCGAACGCCGCATATGACTGTAGGACGAGATGACCGGGAATCCCAGGGGACCCTTGGCCTCGAAGTCCGGTTCGTCGTGCTCGGCGGCGCCCGTCAACGGTGCGCCGTTCGACAACCGGCGCCCCACCGAGTCCTCGCGCGCGGGGGTGTCGGCCTCGTCCCACGTGTCCAGGTTCATGTGGATCCGCCGGATCACCACGGATGTCCCGTTCTCGATCCACGGGGTGAACCCGCCCTGACCGTAGACGACCTTCTCGTGATCAGCCTCCCCCGGGTACGGGTTCACGGTGCCGTCCACCTGACCGAAGAGGTTGCGCGTGGTCTGACCGTCCGGGGTGGCGCCCACGGTGTTGCGGAACCCGTCCTGCACCCAGCGCACGGTCGCGAAGGACCGGACGTCCTTGAGCAGCACCCGCTGGGCGTGGGCCATGGTCAGCTTGTCGTCGCAGCACAGCTGCAGCAACAGGTCCCCCTGATTCCACCGGTCCTGCAGTTTGTCGATCGTGAAAGCGGGCAAGGGCTTGAGCCATTGCGGGGCCCGGTCGGCGTCGATCACGGCCATGGCCCGCGGTCCGAAACCCACCGTGACGGTCAGCCGCGAGGGGTTCTGGGCGAGCCAGGGTTCCTGGTCGTTGACGGGGGCGGTGCCCTGCGTGAGGGCCGCGGCGTCGTCCGTGAGCACGCGCAGCAACCGCCGCAGTGCGTCCCGGTCCACGTCCCGGTGCAGGTTCAGGGCGATGAACACGCAGAACGCCTGCGGCAGCGTGGCCACGCCCGCCTGTCGTGGGCCGTGGAAGGCTTCGGTCCGCAGCCCGGGCCGTTGGCTGTCCTGTCCCGCCGCCGCGAGCCGGGGGTCCTCGGCGCCGAGGGCCGCAGCGGAAACCGCCCCGAGTCCCGTGGCGCCGGCGCCGGCGCCCGCGCCCGTGAGCAACGATCGCCGGCTCCACCCCGAAGCGGAAGGGCCCCGATCAGTGGTCATGACACGTGGGCAGTGCGCTCGAGGATGGACTCGTGCTCATGCCCTCGTGCGACCCGTGGTCGTGGGCGGCATCCGACGACGAGTGTCCGCCCCCCGAGCCGTGCTCGCCTCCGTGGCCCGCGTGCTCGTCCTCGCCGGGCGCGTACCGCTCCTTCGCGCCCGTGAAGTCGCGCACCGGGACGGTGACGTCCCGGATCCCGCTGTCGGTGCGCAGCTGCAGCGTGAGGTCACTACCGGCCTTGAGCGAGCACGTGAGCCCCATGAGCATGATGTGATTGCCGCCCGGCTTCAGGTCCAGGCTCTCCCCCGGTGCGAGGGTGAAGCCACCCTCCATCTGCCGCATCTGTGTGGCGCCGGAGCCGCCGTCCGCCACGGTCTCGTGCAGCTCGACCGAGCGCGCGACGCCGTCCGCGCCCGCCCCGGTGAACGTGACCTCCTGCCCGGAGATGTTCGTGAGCTTGCCGAACACGGCGGTCATCCCGGAGTCGGCCGCCTTGGCCCAGCCGTCGCTCAGTTCCAGGGGCGCGGCGGCGGTGCTGTGCGTCGCGGAGTCCGTCCCCGCGGGCGACGCCGCCTCCCCACCCTGCGCCGAGCACCCGCTCAGCGTAGCCAGGCCGAGGCCCAAGACGGCCACAGCGGCCAGCGCACGGCGCGGGGCGGGAACGGACGTGGTGTTCAGGTTGTAGTTCATATGTGAGTCCTCAGGAGTGAATCGTGCTCCGGCTCGCCCGTCCGCTGCGCGTGTCGTCGGACGCGGCGTCGAGTGACGCGGCACTGCGCCTACTCGACACCGGGACCATGCCCGCTCGACAGACGGGCTGTGCCCACTCGATGCCCGAGCCACAGGCCGCTCCCTGAGTACCGGGGTGCCAGAGCAGCCGGTGTCGTACGAACGGTGCTCGTCCGAGCGGCAGCGCGGTCACGTCCGTCGATCACATCGAGCCGGTATCGAGTCAGCGGTGGGCCGAGTCAGTGACGGGCCGCATCAGCGGCGCGCCGGAACGCGTGAGCGCGGCGGCGGGAGCCTGACGAGAAAAGGATGATCCGGGCGGGCCGCCCGGATCAGGGAATCAGCGCTGCTTGGGGCGGGTGGCGAAGGCCAGGATCACCAGCAGCAGGACCAGCGCGATGGCGCCACCGGCCACGGGCAGTACCCAACTCGGGATGCCCGTGCCGCTCACGTCCTCCTGGGCTCCGTTCGCATCCTGGGCCGCGCCCTGGGAGGCGTCCGCAGAGGCCACGGGGGCCGGGGACGCAGCGGTCGCGGCGCCGTCGCCCACGGTGTACGTGAACGTGCCTTCGATGGGGTGCCCGTCCTGGGAGACCACGCGCCACGTGACCGTGTAGGTCTCGTCCTCGCCCCCGCCCTCGCGCAGAGGCTGGGACACCGTGGTGTTCTGCGCGGCCAGCGTGCCGCGCGTCATGTCCGTGCCGTGGGAGTCGGTGGCCCGGACCTCGCTGCCGATGTCCTGGATGTTCCCGGAGAACGTCAGTTCGAGCGCCGTGGGGGCCTTCTCGAGCTTCGCGCCGGCCTGCGGGTTGGTCCGCACAAGTTCGTCGTGGGCGCTCGCGGGCCCCGCCGTGGTGACGACCAGCGCGAGGGCCAGCAGCGCGGCGAACAGGGCCGCGAGCGACGTCGCCGAACGTTGCGAAAGGCGGGCGTGCGGCGCGGCCGACGACGCCGCGGTGTCACCCGTCCGCGCCGGGGTCCGCAGAGTGGGCCGTGGCTGAGGTGGTGTTGAGTACGAAGGGTTCATGGGTGTTCTCTCCTGCGCCCTGGGGCGTGGGGGCCGCGAGGTGGGCTGCCGATGGATGCGATGGATGCTCGGGGCGGCATCGGATCCAGGGGTGTCCCCGCCGATGCCTAGGCGAGGGCGGGCGGTCCGCGGTATCCGCAGACGGAGGAGAGCAGGAGCTGATCGGCCAGGGCGCGCGGCGAGGTCCAGGAGGTCCGCCGCGGCACGGCCGTGGTGACCGGGCGCAGGGCCAGGACAAGGAGGCGCAGCACGCGCAGGGACACGGCGTCCAGCAGGCGGAACGCCGCGGTCTCGCCGTGGCGCAGCAGAGCGTAGGTGGCCACGGCCGCCACGGCGTGGGCGGCGAGCATGCCGCACCCGTGATGCGCCGCGGGCAACACCGAGATCACCACGGCGGGACCGTCCGCCGTGGGGGCCGCGTGGTGGTGGGTGTAGTCGATCGCGTGGACCATCCCGCCGGACTGGGCGTACAGGGTGTGCAGCAGCGCCTGACTCAGCAGGACGCTACCGGCCACGCTCCAGCGTGAGAGCACCCGTCCCGCCAGCAGCATGCACAGCGGGGCCGCCAGACACATGGACAGCGCGATGATCAGCGGGGAGGGCCAGGTCCCGTCCACCGCGGCGTGCGAACCGGCCGCAAGAGTGGTGGCCACGAAGGCGACCATCCAGCCCCGGGCAAGTCGGCGCGCGCGAGGGGACACCGAACACCTCCGGGACTCACGGGGAAAGGATGGGATTCCATTATGCGCCACCGCGCGGGGAACCACGAACCCGGCGGCCCGCGGAAGAGGTGGAGTGGCGCACATGTGGAAGGGACCGTTCACGGAGTGAGTGAACGGTCCCTTCGAGCACCGGGTCCTGGGACCCGCTGGTCTTACCTCACTTGGAGGAAACAGCAGCCTTCAGCTTGGAGCCCGCGGTGAGCTTGACACCGTGGCCAGCCGGGATCTGGATGGCCTCGCCGGTTTGCGGGTTGCGACCCTGACGTGCGGCGCGATCGGTGCGCTCCACGGAGAGCCAGCCGGGGATGGTGATCTTCTCGCCCTTGGAAACGGAGCTCTCGAAAACCTGGAACAGGGAGTCGAGAACGCCGTTGACGGCGGCCTGGGTGCTACCGGACTTCTCGGCAACCTCTGCGACGAGTTCGCTGCGGTTCATAGCCATGTGCTTGTCCTCCTGGACTGGGTTGGCATTCGCTGGGGAAGGGGCGACCGGGGGTCGGGTCCTTCCGGTGCAGAAATTACCAGCTGGACTTGTAGATACCGGGCAATTCGCCGCGGTGAGCCATGTCGCGGAAGCGCACGCGGGAGATCCCGAAGCGCTGGAAGGTGCCGCGGGGGCGACCGTCGATCTGGTCGCGGTTGCGCACGCGCACGGGGGAAGCGTCACGGGGGAGCTTCTGCAGACCCAGGCGGGCCTCCTCGCGAGCCTCGGGGGACGCGTTCTCGTCCACGAGGGTCTTCTTCAGTTCAGCGCGCTTGGCGGCATAACGCTCGACGACGACCTTGCGCTGCTCGTTCTTGGCGATCTTTGACTTCTTGGCCATGTCTCAGCGCTCCTCGCGGAAATCGACGTGCTTGCGGACCACCGGGTCGTACTTCTTCATGACGAGGCGATCGGGGTTGTTGCGGCGGTTCTTACGGGTGACGTAGGTGAACCCGGTACCGGCCGTGGACTTGAGCTTGATGATGGGACGTACGTCCTTGTCCTTGGCCATCTCAGATCTTCTCCCCACGTGCGATGAGTTCGTTGACCACGGCGTCGATGCCGCGCGCATCGATGACCTTGATGCCCTTGGCGCTCAGGTTGAGCGTGACGTTGCGACGCAACGAGGGCACCCAGTAACGCTTCTTCTGGATGTTCGGGTTCCACCGACGCTTGGTGCGGCGGTGCGAGTGCGAGATGCTGTGGCCAAAGCCCGGCTGGGCCCCGGTCACCTGGCAGTGCGCTGCCATAGTATTCTCCTCCAATGTCCAATGTCGACGAAATGACGGCACGCATGGTCGCCGCCGAGCGGTTTCCCGCCGGCAGCTATAGCCAAGAGTGGTCCGCCACCTCAAGAAAATGCCACCGTTCGCGCGCCGGGCGTGATGGGTTTACCCCGCGGCAGTACCGGTCAGGGCACTCGCTACGACGAAGACGGTGAAGATCAAGGCGCCGGTAGATGGACTCCACCACACGACAGCCTTAGATTCTAGGCTTCTACGGACTCGCTCGCAAATCCGAAGGCGGAAACGGTGCGATTGTGCGCCCCTCGATCCTAGCCTCTGGCTCGCAACGGACCAACTCGTCCGCCCCGCCGTGACGGGCCCCACGAACGGCGCACCCAGGGGAGAATCCCTCCGGGAAGAGCCCCCGGAAAAACCGCCGAAGAACACAACGGGAAACACGCGAGGGTGGCGGTCCGTCCATGACCCGGCCCGCCACCCCGACACGTTTTCTTCAGCCCCATCCCCTCACCCAGGGGATTAGGTAAGGTAATTCTTACCTAATCCCCCGGGCGGGGCAACCCCCTGACAGGATCGTGCCGGAGTGAGTGCTCAGAACTCGCCCGTGAACGGGTCCGCCACGTCCCGGTGTTCGGGCTGTTCCGGCGCCTTGGCCTTGGGATCCCGGCGATGCGTACCCAGCGCGCCGTTGACCACGTCCACGAGCGAGTTGACCCGCTCGGACCCCGGGAGGGATTCGAGCATCACGGGCCGGCCATCCGAGTCCGCGAGCGGGACCCGCCAATTCGGGTACTCGTCGCTCGTGCCGGGCTGGTTCTGGATCCGCTTCTCCCCGACCGCGTCCACGAGGGAGACGTTGATCAACACGGACGGCGCGTCGCACAGGTAGCGGTGGATCGCCTCGATCCTGGCCTGCTCCCCCGGGTCTTCATCCCGGGGCAGATAGCCGGCATCCGCGACCGCGGTGAAGAAAGTGTCCAGCTGACGGCGTGCCTCCTCCCGTTCCTCCTCCGGCGAGCGCGCGAGCAGTCCCAGGTCCTCGCGCAGTTGCAGCTGCACGCCCTCGAGGTAGCCCGCCGTGGGCGGGAGGTCGTGGGTGTTCACGGAGGCCATGCACAGTTCGCGGTAGCGGGAGGGGTCCAGGGGGACGTCCCCGTCCATCTCGAACCACATGATGGAGGTTCCCAGCACGCCCCTGCGCTCCAGGAACTCGCGCACACTGTCCTCCACGGTGCCGAGGTCCTCACCCACGACCACCACGCCGGCGAGCTCGGCCTCGAGGGCCAGGACGCCCACCATGGCCTCGTGGTCGTAGTACACGTAGGTCCCGTCCGAGGCCTGGTTGCCATCGGGGATCCACCACAACCGGAAAAGTCCCGCCACGTGGTCGATCCGCACACCCCCGCCATGACGGAAGATGTTGCCGAGCATCTGCCGCCACGGCCGGTACCCCGCCTCGGCGAGCTTGCGGGGATCCCACGGCGGCTGACTCCAGTCCTGACCCAGCTGGTTGTACATGTCCGCGGGGGCACCCACGCTTACCCCGGGGGCCAGGACGTCCTGCAACGCCCACGCGTCCGCGCCCTGCTTGTGCACCCCCACCGCGAGATCGTGCACCACACCGATGTCCATCCCGGCCCGGTACGCGGCACGCTGCGCGGCCTCGAGCTGCTCGTCGAGCAGCCACTGCAACCACACATGGAAACTGATCCGGTGGCGCAACCGGGTACGCGCCTCCTGGGCGTACGGCGCCTCCGGGGAACTCGCCTCGTCCCGCCACAGGGGTGAGTCCTCCCCGAGTTCCTCCCGCAGGGCGCACCACAGCGCGAAGTCCTGCAGGGGTTGCCCGGCATGCGCCACGAACGCCTCGAGCTGTTGCTGGCGGTAGGGCGAACGGCGCACGGTGAACAGCAGTTCGAGACTCTTCAGCTTCGCGGCGTAGGCGGAATCGCGGTCGATCGTGCTGGGGTCCAGCACGGCCTTGCGTTGCACCGCGGCGAGTTGGGCCACGACCTCACGGTCCCCCGGACGCAGGTACGGGAACTCCGCGATGTCGCTGATCCGCAGGTACAGCGGGTTGAAGAAGCGTCGGCTCGAGGGCAGGTACGGGGAGGGCTCCACGGGAGGCGTGGGTTCCGCGGCATGCAGGGGGTTGATGAGCACGTAGTCCGCGCCCTGCACACCGCTGATGGCGGCCAGGGACGCGAGGTCCGAGAGGTCCCCCACGCCCCACGAGCGGGAGGACATCACCGAGTACAGCTGGGCCATGTAGCCCCACCGGCGGCGCCCGCGCAGCCGGTCCGTGGTGCTGAGGCGCTGCGGGGTCACCGCCACGTCGATGCTATTGCGCTGCCCCGAGCCCGTCCGGGCCTCGAGACGGTACCAGCCCAGCGGGAGGTCTCGGGGCAGTTCGTAGGGCACGCGCTCGCGGACCGTGTCATCGACCTCGCGGGTCTCGGGAGCCACGTCGGGCGCCGGGTGCAACTCGCGCACCGCGTCCGGATCGTCCTCGGGCCACAACCGCACCCGCACGGTGTCCCCCTGCGCGGTAGCCACGGGCACGATGGCCTCACACTGCTCCTCCGCGATCACCACGGGCGGCAGCAGCTCGCGCCACGGCGCCAGCTCGCGGTCGCGCAGACTGCGCCGCGCGGCGTCGTCGTCCGAGACGTCCGCGCCGAGTGCCGTGAGGACACGGCGCAGCGTCCGCTCCGGCACGGTCTCGACTCCCCCGTCGAAGCCCCGGTACTCGGTGGCCACCCCGTACTCGGTGGCCAAGCGCTGCACAGTCGTTTCCCCTGAAGTTCCTGCGTTCTCCGCCATGCCCCCACTCTAGCCAGCGGGGACGGGTCCCCTCGGTCGACGACGACGCCGCTGCCCACCGGGATCACGCCCGGAGCGCCGCGCGGACACGCCGGACGCGTCGGGGGCGCGTGGTTGACTGGGGGGCATGGATACCACCCTGCCCGGCCCGGGCCCGCACTGGCGCCCGCGCGCCGTCGTCTTCGACTGCGACGGCGTGCTCATGGACACCGAGAGCGCGTGGGCGCGTGTGCAGGCCCAGGTCGCCGAATCGTTCGGCGTGACGCTCGACGAGCGCGCGGGCACGTCCCTCATGGGGCTGTCCGCCGCGGACGTGGCCCGGGACATCTCGCGGCGCGCGGCAGCCGTGGCCGAGCAGCGGAACGAGCCCGCTCCCGGGTTCGACGCCGTGTACGAGCGGCTCGTGCGCACCGAGGAGGACGTGGTCGGTGAGGTCCTGGAACCGCTACCGGGCGCGATCGAGACCGTGCGGGCGTGCGCCCAGCGGGTCCCGGTAGCCGTGGCGAGCAACTCCACCCGCGGGATCCTGGATCGGAAGATGCACGCGATCGGCCTCGCGGACGTCGTCGTGACGTGGGTCAGCGCGCAGGACGTACCCCGCGGCAAACCCGCCCCGGACATCTACGAGGAGGCCGCGCGGCGCCTGGGCGTGGAGCCCGCGGACGCGCTCGCTGTCGAGGACTCCCCCGCGGGCACCGCAGCCGCGGTCGCCGCGGGACTGTGGGTGCTGGGAGTGCCCCACGGCCACGACGAACCCATCACGTCCCACTTCCGGGCGGAGTCGCTGGCCGACCCCGCGGTCGGGGACATGCTGCGGGTGTGGGGACTGCCGCTGTAGGTGCGGGGAGTCCGCAGCTGGGCCCACTGGACGGACCCCGCGGCGGATCAGCTGTTCCAGAGGCCGTAGGTCTCCGCGAGTTCCGAGACCTTCTTGGCGCGCGCGAGGCGCGGGAGGTAGGAACCGTCCGCACCGGCGTGACCGGACTCGGCCTGCTCGATCATCTCACGGGCCCAGCGGATCTCCTGATCGCTCGGGGCCAACGCGTGATTGATGCCGTCCGTCTGGTCCGGGTCCAGGCACAGCTTGCCCGTCATGCCCATGGACTGCGTGACCTTGCACGCGGCCTCGAGCTCCGCCCCGGACACCCCGTTGGTGGGGCCGTCGATGGGACCGGGCAGCTCACCCACGCGCGACGCCGTGACCAGGGTCGAGCGCGCGAACGCCAGGGCCATGGGGTCCCCCGAGGCACCGGTGTCACGGCGGAAGTCGCCCACACCGAACGCGAGCCGGAACACGCCCGGGGCGCGCGCGATGTCGTACGCGTTCATGAGGCCCACGGCGGACTCGATCAGTGCGACCACAGGGATTCCCGCGTGGCTCATCATGGCGGTCTTGGTGATGTGGTCCGGGTGCTCGGTCTTGGCGAGCACGATGCCCCGCAGGTTGTCGACCTCATTCAGCGCGGCCAGGTCCTTCTCCCAGTGCGGGGTGGTGATGTCGTTGATCCGCACCCATGCGCTCACGCCCTGGTGCATGGCCTCCATCATGTCCTCACGGGCGCGGTCCTTGTCCTCCTCCGGCACCGCGTCCTCGATGTCCAGGATCACGGAGTCCGCTTCCGAGGCCAGCGCGGGCGCGAACAGCGACGTGTCCGCCGCGGACGTCAGCAACCACGAGCGGGAGAGTCGCGCGGGAAGTGCAGCGGCGCGTTGGTTACGGTACGGGGCCATGGGTCTCCTGGGGAAGTGGGTGGGATCGGTCTGGGGGCGTTCGGGGCGGCTCGTCGCACCCCGCGGGACGACGGCGTCAGGGCGCGATTCGTAACCGTGGGATCGGGGTGTCGTCCGGGACCGCGGCGAGCGCCCATCGGGTGCGGTACGGCGGCGGTGCCGCGCGGGTGAAGTCACCCGACACGCGACATCAACCCTAGTACGAGGGGCCATCGAGCGCCGTCGGTCCGGGGCACAAAAGCCCCCGCCGGGGGTTTGTGGGGATCCCACGAGGATGCGCGAACCACCCCGGCGTCGCGCGATGAGAAGCGACCTCCGTACGGCATGGCGTACCCCCGGTGAGGGTGCTCACCACCACACGGGCGCACGCGGCCCCCGGACGGGTCCTGCGCATCGTCCGGGGGCCGCGTGAGGTGATCAGGAGGCGAGCGGGGTGTGGTCCGGGTCCACTCGCTCGTCGTCCCGCACGGGACCCGATGCCGTGGCACCGGGGGCGAACGGGGAGCCGCCCAGCGACTCGCGACCGTGGGGGCTCGTCCAGTTCTCCAGGGACGGGCCGAGCGGCACGATGCCGGACGGGTTGATGTCCCGGTGCACGACGAAGTAGTGCTCCTTGATCTGCTGGAAGTCCACGGTGTCACCGAAGCCCGGGGTCTGGAACAGATCGCGCGCGTAACCCCACAGGTTGGGCATCTCCGTGAGCTTGTTCCGGGACGCCTTGAAGTGGCTCACGTACACCGGGTCGAAACGTGCGAGGGTGGTGAACAAGCGCACGTCCGCCTCGGTGATGTGATCGCCCATGAGGTAGCGCTGGCCGGAGAGCCGTTCCTCGACCCAGTCCATGGCCGTCCACAACCGCTCGTACGCAGACTCGTAGGCCTCCTGCGAGCCCGCGAAACCGCAGCGGTACACACCGTTGTTGATCTCGGTGTAGATGCGGTGCATCACCTCGCGCATCTCGGGCACGAGCTCCTCGGGCCACAGATCGGGGGCGCCCTCCCGGTGGAACTGCTTCCACTCGGTGCTGAAGTCCTCGGTGATCTGCGGGAAGTTATTGGTCACCACTTGGCCCGTGGGGATGTCCACGATGGCCGGCACCGTAATCCCCCGGGGGTAGTCCGGGAAGCGCTTGAAGTAGTTCTCCTGCAGCCGCTCGGTGCCCAGCACGGGGTCACGCCCGTCCGGGTCCAGGTCGAAACGCCACGAACGGGAATCGTGCGTGGGTCCGGGCAGGCCCACCGAGATGGCGTCCTCGAGGCCCAGCAGGCGGCGCACGATCAGCGTGCGGTTGGCCCACGGGCACGCCCGCGCTGCCACCAACCGGTACCGACCGGCCTCCACGGGCCACGCCCGGGCGCCTTCGGCCAGTTCCGCGTGCTCCGGGTCCGCCACGATGCGGTCCTCGATGTAGGTGGTGTCGCGGTTGTACTCCTCGCCCTCGTGGACGTAGGCCCCGGCGGTGGAGTAGCGCCCGTCCTCGGCCTGTTCGATGTTCTGGGTCGTGGAATCCAACATGCTGTACCTTCCGTGAATATATTTTGATGATACGTCACCAATCCTCGAGTGGGGTAGCCCCGGGGTGCCCTGGACCGCGCGGAGGACTCGCGCGGAGGGCTAAAGTGGCCCTGTCGAAACACCCCGCGTGAGCCCGTTGTCCCCTCACCCGAGAACTTGCCCATGACTTCTGCCCCACACCCACGGGACGAGCACGACCCGTCCGATTCCCCCTCCCAGGACGCACCGTCACGCGGCGGCGCGCGGTCACCCGTGCCCGCTCCCCGCGAACGCCCGACCTACGGCATCCGCACCACGGGTCCCGGGGACGCGCAGGGTCCCGGGGGCCCGCAGGGTTCCGCTGACCGGGACACCCAGTCTGCTTCGGGCGGAACGACGGCGCCCGGCTCGGCCGCCTCCCCCGGCTCCCCGACCGCGGCGCCGTCCACTGGGTCCCCGTCCGCCTCGACCCCGCGCCTGGCTGCGTCCCCGTCAGCGGAGGCCCGCGCGGCGTCGTCGCGTGCGGCGCGGCGCATGGGCCGCGGGCTGTCCTTCACCGTGGTCCTGCTGGGGCTGCTCGTCGGCCTCGGTCTGATTGCGCAGGGCGCGTGGCTCGGCTGGGTCATCGGGGCGGTCCTCACTGTGGCCGGGGTCGCGGGGTACGCGCTCGTGCAGACCCGGGCGCTGCCGATCTTCCGGGATCCCACGCAACCCGTGCGCCGTGCGTGGTCCAAGCTGTGGCTGATCCCTGCGGCCCTGCTGCTCCTGGGCCTCGGCTGCATCGCCACGGCCTTCGTAGTCCCCTCGTGGCTCGGGCCCTCCGTGCCCGCGGACCTGCTGGACGACTACATCCTGGCGTTCATCGTGGGTGGGATGACCATGATCGTGGGTGCCGGGCTCGGTTTCGGCCTCGTGGCCACGTCCCGGCTCACCCGGCCCGACGACGACGATTCGCCCCTTCGTCCCACGGACTACGCCGAGCGACTGCGTGACCGGGACCGGCGGGACGAAGGCAACTATTACGATTCGGACTGGATCAGACACGACCCCCGGGACTGACACCCCCGCCCACCCGCCCGCCCCCGCCCCGCGCGGCGCACCACGAGGAAACACCCATGGACAGCACGACCGGCACCCGGCACACGCCGTGGCTCAGCGACACTGAGGACCGGGTGTGGCGCAGCTTCCTGACCCTGTCCCGCAGCATGGAGCGCGCGGTGGACCGGCAGCTGCAACGTGACAGCAAACTGTCCGGATCCGAGTACGAGGTCCTCGTCCCGCTGTCCGAGAGCGACTCGGGGGAACTGCCTTCGCGTGAATTGCTCCGGGAACTGGGCTGGGAACGCTCGCGGTTGTCCCACATGCTCTCCCGTATGGAACGGCGGGACATGATCTGCCGCTCCCCCAGCCCCACCGATGCCCGCGGGCTCGTGGTGGGGATCACCGAGCACGGACGCGAGGTCATCGTGCGCGCGGCCCCCGCCCACCTGGACATGGTGCGTGCCGCGTTCATGGACCGGCTCAGCAAGGAGGAACAGACGGCCCTGGTGAGCATCGCGGACAAGGTGTTGCCGCGCTTGCGGTCCATGGATCTCGCCTGACGGACCTTCGAGCCGTGGTCCTCGCGGTGGACCCCGGGGCTTGCTGCGGCCGGCGGGTCCAGCGGGTTTCCACGAAAAAGGCCCGTTAACAGGGGACGGGTCCTGCCACTTGGGGGATCGGCAGGACCCGTCGGACATCCCGAATCTGGGGGAGATCGGGACGCCGGCCAGCCGGGGGATCATCCGGGCGCGTATTTGGGGGGATGCGCCCGGGCCACTTCGGCCGACAACCCGATTTTATGCAGCAACTACATTGATACGCAAGTAAAGCTACTGATGATCCCGAGAATCGACGAGGACCCCCGGAAATCCGGGGGTCCGCTGCATCACAAGTAGACTTATTTCGTTATATTCACATGCTTTGTATTGTCCCCCGGTCAGGTGTGATCGTCTACACCTGTTTCCCTTCGAGGTTCGGCACCCTTGACCGGTGCAACTGACCGCTGCAGTCGACCGTTGCAATGACCCATCCTCGGCTGGCGCAGCTGTCCGCTGCCGGTGACCCACCTCCAGCCGGCATCGCTGACCGACGCCACCGGTGGGCACGCCAACGAAGGCACCCCACCGCCGTGCGCGAACACGGGGTCGGGGTGCGCCGTCGTAACGGGACCGAGCGAAAGACTCAGCGGCTCTCGCCTTCCTTGGCGAGCACGTAGTCGTACTGAACCTCGTTGCCGGAGCCGTCCGCGCGCTCCTGCACGTCCAGCATGAGCTCGGGCTTCACGGCCGAGGCGATGTCGTCCTCGTTGTGCGGGTCATCCGGGAAGTAGAGCTGCTGGGTGACCAGCTGGTAACCGGGAGCGGAGACCTTGATGTGGATGTGCGCGGGGCGCCACGCGTGCCAACCGGCGGCGGCGATCAGCTGACCGCACGCACCGTCCGTGGGGATCTGGTACGGAGCGGGCTGCATGGTGTGGATCTCGAAGTGCCCGTTCTCGTCGGCCTTGACGGTGCCGCGGAAGAGCCACTCGGGCATGTCCGGCGCGTACTGGGAGTAGAACCCGGCGGCGTCGGCGTGCCAGATCTCCACCTGGGCGTCCTTGATGGGGTTGCCGTCGGTGTCGGTGAAGTCACCGTGGAACAGTAGCGGGGTGCCCTCCTCATCCTCGCGCATCTCGAGCGTGGCAGGGGTCTGCAGTTCGGGGGCGTTCGGCACGTAGTAGGGGCCCTCGATGGTGCCCACGGTGCCCGGGCGCTCCTTGGAGTTGACGTCCTCCACAGTGTGCTCGAGCCACACGTCCAGGAACAGCGGCCACTCACCATCCGTGCCCACCTTGATGAGCCAGGCCTTCAGGGCGTTGTACTCCTCATAGGTGACCTCGTGCTCTTCCACGATGTCGTTGGCAGCCTTGATGAGCGCACCCGCGAGCAGCGAGACGCGCTCCTTGGGGACGTCGAGCTTGGACTTCTTGCCGGAAGCGGCGAAACGCTCGGTGGCCTTGGTACCGGCTTCGACGGCGGTGCCCTGGCTCTCCTTGAGGTGTGCGGCGGAAGGGTTGTCAGTCATGGTGACCTCCACGGTTCTCGTAGCAGATGGGGACGCCCGGGGGTGATGGCAGCGGCCCCTCGCTCCGCGCTCCGGACCCGTCGATCGGATCCCTGGCCGGATGGCGACCGTGAGGCACGCAACTGCGCTCCGTGACGTCCATCTCAGATTAGTGCGGCGAATCTATATTCAACAAATACTTAATCCGGTGTTACTCATTCTATAAAGCGAAAAAATGACCCCAGGTTCAGCCTAGGGTTCCCCCTGATGTGAGTGGGGTCACCCTCCATCAGTATGAGGGATACGCACCTGCTGGTTCACCTGCGGGATCGCGCCCCTCAGGCCCCTCGGCCCCGCACCCGCACCCGCACCACCTCGTGGGCTGACGTCGGCGCCCAATGTTCAAGGAGTTACGCCATGACCGAGACCCTGAGCCGTTTGCACGACGTCCTCGACGGCGCCGTCGAGGACGACCGCACGGAGGGGATCATCCGCGCCAAGCGCGAGATCTTCACCGACGCCGAGATCTTCGAGCTCGAGATGAAGCACATCTTCGAGGGCAACTGGGTGTACCTGGCCCACGATACGCAGATCCCCAACGTGGGCGACTACTTCACCACGTACATCGGCCGTCAGCCCATCGTGATCTCCCGGGACAAGAACGGTGAACTGCACGCCCTGATCAACGCGTGCGCCCACCGCGGTGCCATGCTGTGCCGCCGCAAGACCGACAACCGCACCACGTTCACCTGCCCGTTCCACGGCTGGACGTTCCGCAACTCCGGTGAGCTGCTCAAGGTCAAGGACTCCCGCGGCGCCGGCTACCCGGAGAACTTCAACAAGGACGGCTCCCACGACCTCACCAAGGTAGCCCGTTTCGAGAACTACAAGGACTTCCTGTTCGGATCGCTGAACCCGGATGTCCTACCCCTCGAGGAGCACCTGGGTGACGCCACCAAAGTGATCGACTCCATCGTGGAGCAGTCCCCGGAGGGCCTCGAGGTGCTGCGACTGCATCGCTCCCAAGGGTGAGTCGGACAAGTCCCGCGCCCACCGGATCCGCCAGTACGAGGACTTCTTCAACGCCACCGGTATGGCCACCCGGACGATCTCGAGGAGTTCCGCTCCTGCCAGAAGACGTACCAGGCCACCTCCGCGCCGTGGAACGACATGAGCCGCGGCCGGGATCTATACCAAGTTCGGCATCTATTCCCGCAGCGAGCTCGCGGCCCTGTACCGGAGCAGGAATAACGGGCCCTGCTGGGCCGGGAGTCGAGAGCCGGGACGACCCCGGTGTCGCCACCCGCCCACGACCGCACGCAGGATGCGGCCCGCCCACCCCGCCCCGCGCGAGGGACGGGGGCGGGCCGCCTCAGCGGGCCCGGTAGTAGGCGAGTTTGTCCTCGTCGATCACGGTGCCGACCCCGGGGACGTCCCGCACGTGGATCTTCCCGTCCACGATCCGCAGGGGCTCGGTCAACAGGTCGTCCGCCATGTCCAGGAAGTTGGACAGCTCCCCCGCGCGCTTGGACGTGTGGGAGAAGGCCGCGCCGAAGGTCACGGACGCGATGGTCCCCACCTGGGTGTCGATCTGGTTGCCCACGTAGACGTCCACGCCCAGGCCCTCCGCGAGACCCACTATCTTGGTGGCCTCGGTGAAGCCCGAGCGCGCGGTCTTGATCGCGAGCAGGTTCGCTCCCCCGCTCAACAGTTCCTTGGCCGCCGTGCCCAGGTTCGGGGCGGACTCGTCCGCGGCAATCGGGATGGGCGAGGTGCTTACGAGGCGACGTCGGCCCATGACTTCCCGAGCGTCGTCGGGCTCCTCGAGGAACTCCATGCCGAGGTCCGCGGTGAGGCGCAGGACCTCGGAGGCCTCGTTGGCGCTCCACCCGCGGTTGGCGTCCATGTAGATCCGCGCCTCGGGACCCAGGCCCTCGCGCAGCACGCGGGCGGCCTCGACGTCGAGCGAGACGGGGTGGCGCCCCGTCTTGAGCTTGAAGGTGGTGATCCCGTAGGTCTCCCGGAACTCCAGGGCGATCTCGAGGAGCTGTTCCGCGGGCTTGAACCCCAGCATGTGGGAGACGCTCATGTGGTCGGTGTACCCGCCCAGCAGCGTGGACACGGGTTGTCCGAGCAGCTGGCCGATCGCGTCCCACACGGCGATGTCCACCGCGCCCTTGGCGGTCTGGTTGTGGAAGGTGCGGTCCATGACAGTCTGCATCCGCTCCCGGGCGAAGGCGTCCAGACCGCTGAGCTGCGGGGAGAAGATGTCCTCGATCACCGCCACGATGGACTTCTGGGTCTCACCGTAAGTGTACGGCCGGGGCGGGGTGTCCGCGGTGCCCACGATGCCCTCGTCCGTGTGCACCCGCACGAGGACGTGGTCCGCTTCCGTCACGGAACCCGAGGCGAAGTGCAGGGGGTGCACGTAGGGGATCGAGTAGGGGATCGCCTCGATGCGGGTGATGTTCATGGTCGCCTTTCTTGAGCGGGTGGTGCTCGGGTCAGTCGTGGTCGGTGACGTCCATGACGAGGTTCAGGAAATTGCCCAGCAGGGCCGAGCGGTCGTCCCGCCGCCAGGCCACGGCCATCTCGGTCACGGGGGAATCCTCGAGACCCGCGTAGAGCACGCCCTCGAGCTGCAGCGCCCGCACAGACTCGGGGACCACGGCGATCCCGCTGCTGGCCGCGACAAACGAGAGCATGGTGGAGGTCTCGTGGGTGACCTGCGCGATGCGCAGCTGGAAGCCCGCCCGGCGGCACATCTCGGACACGGTGCGGTACACAGCCGATCCCGGCGGGTAGGACACGAAGTTCTGCTCCTGCAGTTCGTTCGCCGCCACGGGCCGCCCGGACGCCAGGGGGCTGTCGCTGGGCATGGCCACCACGAGCTTCTCCCGGCCCACGATCCGGTACTCGATGTCCTGGGATGCCACGGGAGGGCGCAGGATCGCGGCGTCGAGCGTGTGGTCCCGCAGTCCTGCCTCCATGGCTGGCGTCAGCATCTCGCCCTGCAGGGTGAGGGAGACTCCGGGCAGCTGCTCCTTGGCGTGGCGCACGAGCCGCGGCATGACGCTGTAGGTGGCCGAGCCCGAGAAGCCCACGCGCAGCACCCCGGTGGCGCCGTTGCCCACCTGGTAGACGTCCGCCTTGAGCGTCTCCACCTCGTTGATGATCTGACGTCCGCGGTCCAGCAGCTCCTGTCCGGCCGGAGTCAGGTCCACGCGCCGGGTCGTGCGGTCCAGCAGTTTGACGCCGAGCTGTTCCTCGAGCTGACGGATCTGTTGCGACAACGGCGGTTGCGCCATGTGCAAGCGTTTGGCGGCACGGCCGAAGTGCCGCTCCTCCGCCACTGCGATGAAGTAGTTGAGTTGTCGAAGCTCCATGGTTCTCCCCGGTCCGCGTCCGCCACCTTGATATGGAGTTTAGCCATAATCACAGGGATTAGAAATAGATATTGTCAGAATTTGACGACGCCGAAGTGCACACCGGCGGAAGCCGGGATGCCCTGGAATACGCGCAGCAGGATGAGCAGGATCGCACCCCACGAACCGATGCTCGCGGAGGACGGGATCAGCCCGATCAGCGTGGAGCCGATACCCATGACGAACATGGGCAGGATGAACATCTTCTTCCGGCCCAGTTTGTCCCCGAAGTGACCGAAGATCGCACCGCCCAGGGGCCGCGCGAGGTAGCCCGCGGCGAACGTCCCGTAGGAGGCGATCACGCCGGCCACCGGGTCCAGGTCCTGAAAGAACACGTGCGGGGCCACCAGCGCGGAGGCGGAGGCGTAGAGCAGGAAGTCGTAGTATTCGATGGTGGAGCCCAGGTACCTGGAGAGGATCACGCGGTGCGCTTCCCTGTCCTGCGGCCTGCGATCCATGGACCGCAGCTCGGTCCCCGGGGCGGTGGTTGATGACATGGTGATTCCTCGGGATCAGGCACGTTCGCGCAAGACGTTCTTCTGGATCTTGCCCGTGGTGGTGCGCGGCAGTTCGGCCACGACCTCCACCCGGGTGGGAAGCTTGTAGGTGGCCAGCCCCTCGCGCAGCCGGGTGAGGATCTCGTTCCCGCTCAGCTCGGGGGCGTCCTCGAACAGCACGACGAACGCGCGGCCGGTCTTGCCCCAACGCCCGTCCGGCACACCGATCACGGCCGCTTCCTGGATCTCCTCGAGACCCGGCAGGGCGTTCTCCACCTCCGCGGGGTACACGTTCTCCCCGCCCGAGATGTACATGTCCTTCATGCGGTCCTTGGTGTAGAGGTACCCGTCCTCGTCCTCCACGGCGATGTCCCCGGAGTCACCACGTCCGGGGTGCGGAACTGACGGTGGATGATAATGGTCCCGCCCAGCATGAATGTGGGCAGCGTCATCATGGTCAGCCCGGCAATGTGGAACAGGGGCGCCACGGCCAGGTGGTCCTCGTCCTGGCGCGGGTCCTGACCGATCAGGGTGTTGACGTACTGGTAGAAGAGGTTGCCTGGTGCGTGAGCGTGGCACCCTCGGGCCGGCCCGTGGTCCCGGACGTGTACATGATCAGGGCCAGGTCGTCCTGCTCCACCGGTTCGTCCACGAGCTCCTCGGAACCGGAGGCCAGGAACCGCTCGTACTCCTCCCCGGGTCCGCCGCCGTCCACACTCACCCAGGAGCGCACGCCGGTCAGTTCGGCCTCCAGACCCGCAGCATTCTCGCGTTGGTCCTGCCCGAAGACCACGGTGGTGGCACCGCAGTCGCCCAGAATGTACTCCACTTCCGCCTGCCGCAGTTGGGGGTTCACCAGGACTGCGGCCGCCCCGATCGACCCCGCGGCGAAGAACGTCTCCAGCAGGGCGGGGTGGTTGAGCCCCATGTAGGCCACCCGGCCCCCGTGGCGCACGCCCGTTCGGCAGGAGTTGTTCCGACCGAGCTGATCCCGGCCGATGAGGTGTCAGGAGTCCAACAGGTTGTTCTTGATGATGTCCTGCTTGACCGCTCGCCGCAGGGTCTTACCGAGCATCGTGCGGGGCAGGTCGTCCATGGCCACGATCCGGCGCGGCACCTTGTAGCGGGTGACCTTGTCGTAGCAGTGCTTGCGCAGGGCGTCCTCATCTAGGGTGACCCCGGGTTCCAGCACGACCGCCGCAACCACGGTCTCGTTGCCGTCGTCGTTGGGGATGCCCACCACGGCCGCGTCCGCGACACTGTCGTGCAGTTTCAGGGCGGTCTCCACCTCGGAGGGGGCCACGTTGAAGCCGCCCGTGATCACCACTTCCTTGATCCGGTCCACCACGCGCAGGAAGCCGTCCTGGTCCACCGTCACGATGTCACCGGTGCGCAACCAGCCGTCCTCCGTGAACAGTTTCGCGGTCTCCTCGGGGCGCTTCCAGTAGCCCTGCGTGACCTGGGGGCCCTTGACCAGCAGCTCACCCTCCGCGTCCACGGGAACGTCCTCACCTGTCTCCGGATCCACCATGCGCACGTCCGTGCTGGGGAAGGGGATGCCGATCGAACCCGAACGGCGGTGCTCGTTGAGGGGGTTGCACGCGACCAACGGGGAGCACTCGGTGAGGCCGTAGCCTTCAATCAGCACCCCGCCCGTGGCGTCCTCCCACGTCTCGACCAGGGGCACGGGCAAGGTCATGGCTCCGGACACCGCCACCCGGATGCCGGTGAGATCCTTCCCCTGCTCAGCGGCGGCGTCGAGCACCTTCTGGTACACGGGCGGGACGGCCGGCAGCACCGTGGGCATGCTCTTCTTCATGGCCCGCAGGATGAGGTCCGCGCGCACGGTGGGGAACAGGACGAGCTTAGCGCCCAGGGACATCGCGAACGTGACACCCAGGGTCAGCCCGAAGGCGTGGAACAGGGGCAGCACGCCGTAGACGACCTCGTCGGACGAGCTGTCCAACCAGTGCTGGCCCATCACGGCGTTGGACTCCAGATTGCGGTGGCTCAGCATGGCGCCCTTGGGCAGGCCCGTGGTCCCGGACGTGTACTGCAGCAGGGCGATGTCCGTGGCCGCGGGCCGGGGGTGGTCCTCACGGATCGGGTCGGAGTCCACGAGGGACTTCCACGCGATGGTCCCCGGGGCCGGCTGGGTGAGCTCTCGGCGCTGCTCGGCGAGCTTCTTGAAGGGCATGCGCAGTCCCACGCGCATCATCGTGGGCATGCTCGCGGTGATGTCCACGGCCACGACGTGCTCGACGGCCAGGTCCTTGGGCATCCCGGTGATCCTCGCGGCGACCTTGTCCCACGCGATCACCACGCGCGCACCGTGGTCCTCGAACTGGTGGCGCAGTTCCGGGGTCGTGTACAGCGGGTTGTGTTCCACCACGATGGCCCCGAGCCGCAGGGCGGCGTAGAAGGCCACGATGTGCTGGGGGCAGTTGGGCAGCACGATGGCCACGCGGTCCCCGGCCTGCACGCCCAGCCGCCGCAGTCCTTCCGCGACCCGTCGCACCTGGTCACCGAGCTGCGCGTACGTCATTCCCGCGCCGAAGAACTCGACCGCCGTCTTCGCGCCGTGGCGGGCCACCGATTTCTCGAGCATGTGCACCAGGGAGGTCTCGGGCAGCTCCAGGTCTCGGGGAACGCCGGGGTCGTAGCTCGCCGTCCACGGGCGGGTCGCCAGGAAGTCTCGGGAATTCGTCTCAGCCATGTCAGCGAGGCTACCGTCCCGCCCGTCCCGCCGTGGGACATTCGCCCGCGTCCCACGACGACGTCGCACCCGGCGTCCCGGACCCGTCCCACGGTCCCGGTCTCGATAGACTTCTGGGGACCCGCCACCGGAATCCCCGCCGAATCGAGGCCCTCCATGTCCCCCTCCACCGCTCGCGATCCTCTCGATGACGGCAACGCACCCTGGACCGAGCCGACCTCCCGGGTGAGCCCCGCCGGCGATGCCCAGGCCACGCGCCCCCTCCCCCGTCCCGGGGTCCGGCACGCCGACGCCGCGGCCGGCGACACCGCCACCCTGCCGTCGGTCTCCCCGTACGACGACGTCCGCTCCCCCGCCCGGGACACGGCACCGCGCACGGGACGCACCGGCGTCGCCTCCGGACGCCTGCACCCGCGGGACGAGCGCTCCGGCAACACGGACCCCGTGGGCGACGACCACCTCACACCCCCGAGCGAGCGGATCTCGGCCGAGGCCGCGTGGGACTCCATGCGCCCCGCGGTGCGCCCGGAGGGCTCCACCGCCGCGGCCCGGCCCACAGTGGAGGAACTGCGGCGGCGGCAGCGCCAGCACTTCGGCGGTATGCAACTGATCCCCGGGGTGTTGGGACTGCTCACGGCCATCTCACTGGGTGGCCTGTTGCTCACGCTCGCCGGGCTGCTGGGACCCCAGCTGGGCCTCGACGTGACCCGGGGAGCGGGCGACACCCTGGCCCGGGCATGGCAGGCGCCGGGGGCGGCGCAGTCGTGGATCGCCGTCGCCGTCCTGGGCGTCGTGGAACTGCTCTCCATGATCGCGGGAGGGTACGTGGCCGGGCGCATGGCGCGCTTCTCGGGGGTCGCCCAGGGCGTGAGCGTGTGGCTGTGGTCCCTGCTGGCGCGCGCCGTCGCCTCGGTCGCGGTGTTGCTGTGGGCCGACGCCGCCACGGCGGCCGGTCCCCGCTGGGTCGCGCAGGAGCTGATCGGGAGCGATGTGGGAATGGGTCTCATCGCGCTCGCGGGCCTCGTGCTGCTGGGACTCGCGGGCGCGGTCCTGGGCGGGGTGTGGGGCATGCGCTACCACCGTAAAGTGGACGCCTGGACGGTTTCGAATGCAATAAGCTAGTAGACTTCCGTTCTGTCGAGGGTCTGGGCTGGGTCCTCACTGGGGAGTACGGAGGAAATTTCTATGCCTTCAACACTCGTCGCCGTAGTCGACGATCATGAAGTGGTCCGTGAAGGCGTGCGCCTGGTGTCCATGACATCGCTCGCGGACGTCAAGCTCGTGGGGTCATCAGATTCCGTGTCCACCCTGTTGGACCAGTTGGGCCGGGACCCGGAGAATCCCGCCCTCACCGCGCAGGGCTCGAAACGCATCGAGTGCGACGTCGTCCTGCTGGACCTGTCCCTGGCGGACAAGTCACGCCCGGCGGGCAACGTGGAACGGTTGCGCAGCGCCGGGATGAAGGTGCTGATCTTCAGCATCGGCGAGAACGCCGGGTTGATCCGCGAGGCGCTGCGCGCCGGCGCCCTGGGGTTGGTGCGCAAATCGGACCCGCTCGAGCACGCCATCGAGGAGGCGCGGGCGATCGCGGACGGCAAACCCGTGATCACCAAGGAACTGGCCGCGGCCATCGACGGGGACGTCGAGTTCTCCCGCGCCGCCCTGTCCCCGCGCGAACGCGAGACCCTGCGCCTGTACGCCTCCGGGTTCGCCCAGGTGCAGGTCGCCCGCCGCATGGGGATCAAGCAGTCCGCGGTGAAGACCAACATCGACCGGATCCGTGAGAAGTACGCGCGGATCGGGCGCCCGGCCCCCACCAAGATCGACCTGCGGATCCGCGCGATCGAGGACGGTCTCGTGGACCCCGAGGACGACGTGGCGAGCGCCGAGAAGAAGCTGTGATTCCCCCACCGGACACCCCGTGATCCTGCTGGGGAGGCCACCGGAGGGCCGGGCCCGCTCCTACCGGACGGTCAACACGCGGTTGCGGTGGAAGCGCTTCTTCGCGACCACCGCCCCGGACGAGCTCGGGCTGAACACCTACCGCGCCCACTGGTTCGCGATGATCGGCTTCGGCGTGTTCGCCGTGACCCACCTGATCGAGGCGCTGCCCATCTTCGCGCAACAGCAGCACTCCCTCCACGGGTGGTACACGATCTTCCTGTTGGCGCTCGCGGTGCTCCCCGGCCTCACCCTGTTCTACGGGTTGCGCCATTCCGTGCGCCCCTGGGTGTTCCTGGCCTACACGGCCGTGGTCTCCGCGGCCATCCTGGCCCTGCCGCTCGCGTGGACGGGTGAGCCCATGCCCCAGAACCCCTGGATCTCGGGGTTCATCATCCTGGCGGTGGGAGCGGCGGCGGTGCTGTGGAGCCCCACGGCCGCCATCCTGTACATGATCATGAACGAGGGCGTGTACGCCCTGATCTCCGCCCTGCTCATCACCGCGGAGCCCATCCCGGAGTCATGGCTCACGGCGGGACTCTCCCGCATGGTGTTCAGCCTCATGCTCGTGGTGGTCCTCACCGCCGGCAAGCACGGTGTCGAGCGCATGGACATCGCCTACGCCGAGGCCTTGTCGCAGACGCTCGCGCTGCGGCGCAGCCGTTCGGAGACCGCCGACCAGGAGCGAATCGACCGGTTGATCCACGACAACGTGATGGCCGCCCTGTTGGACGCCTCCCGCACCCGGGGTGTCCTACCCAAGCGCACGCGCCAGCTCGCCGCACGGGCCCTGGACATCCTGGCCGAGGAGTCCGACCGCCCCTCCGCGAACCACACCGTGATGGTCCACGTGCTCATGGACGAGCTCATGGAGGCCCTCGCCCCGTGGCGCGCACGTGTGCGATTCACCAACCTGCGGGCACCCATGCGGCCCGTGGGCGAACCGCGGGTGTTCGTCCCCGCGGACGTGGCGCACGGTTTGACCCAGGCCGTGACGGAAGCGGTGTCCAACAGCGCCCGGCACTCGGGCAGTGAGTACACGACCGTGTCGATGGAGGGTGAGCTGTGCCCCGCCAGCGGGACCAATCCCGAGGGCTTCTTCCTGCGGTTCACGATCAGTGACGACGGCCGGGGCTTCAACTACTACGACGTCCCCAACCGGCGGCTCGGGGTGCGCGTGTCCATCGTGGAGAACCTTGAGTCCATCGGCGGACGAGTGTCCCTGGACACCGCACCGGGGCGTGGGACGCGTGTGACGCTGGTGTGGCCCAAGGACGTGACGGCATGAGCGGGTCCACGCGCGCGGTCTTCGCCCACCGCCACATGCGCCTCACCCTGCTGGCGGCATTCTGCGCACCCTTCGTGGCCGCCGTGGGCTACCTCCAGGATTCCATCCGACCCGAGCAGTTGGCCGTGTCCGTGGTGAACTACGCGCTGGCCGGGTCCATCATCGCGCTACCCCGCTGGGACGGTTCCCAGTTCCCCCTGATCCCCACCGCGTTGACGTCCGTCCTGTTCCTGGTGGCCGCCCAGCAGGGCTACGCCGCGACCCCCGTGACGCTGCAGGCGGGACAGACCCCGTGGTTCCATCTCGGGTTTATCGCCCTGTTGTTCGGCCTGGGGATGCGACGCCGCCCCGGCTGGGCCTTCGCGGTGTGGCTCGGTGTCACGGTGTTGTCCGTGAGCCGGTGGCCCGTGGTCAACGGGGTGATCATGCCCATCGAGGCATATCACGTGGTGGGCATCGCCGTGGTGCTCGTGACGTGGATGGTCGAGCGGCAGTACGACTTCTTCATGCGGGGCAGACAGGACACCCAGCGCCTACTGGCCACCGCGCGCAGCCGCGACGAGGCCGAGAAGGGGATGCGCTATGCCTCCAACCGGCGGGTGGACGAGGTCCGCCGGTTGGCCGGTGGGCTGCTGGAGCAGATCGCCAAGGATTCCTCCGAGGTGACCGACTACGACGTCCAGCAGTTCCGCCTCACCGAGGCCCAACTGCGGGACAGTATCCGCGGTCGCTCCATCGCGACGCCCTACATCCTGGAGCTCACCCGCGCGGCACGTGCCCGGGGGATCACCGTGGACATCCTGGACGAGCGCGGCAGTGCTCCGTCGCCCGAGGTTCTGGAAGCCACCACACAGCAGCTCTCGGCGATCCTCGCGAACGCCCGCTCCGGCGCCGTGACCGTGCGGGCTCTGCCCCCGGGTGACCCCACCGCGGTGTTCATCGTCCACGACTCCCAGGACCCGGACGCCGATCCCGTGGCCGTGGAGATCGCAGACGGCACGGGGGCCGTTTCCGTTTTCTGACCCCGGATGCCTCGAGCGTGCATTCCGCATGACGACGCCGCGGCGCTGCGTCTCCCGGTCAGGCCACGCAGAAGCTGATGCTGGGAATGGCGAGGAATTCCCACCCGCCCGCGACCGGCGCCGTATAGGTGAAGGTCAGGGACGAGAACCGCGATGTCGTGTTCGTGCTCATGACGTTCCGTACCGTTTTCGTCTGTGAACTCACGTACTCCGCCGAACGAAAAAAGGTGGCCCCCGCAGCACCCCTCGTCGCGTTGGCGGGCGTCAAGTCCCCCGTCATGACCCAGGGTTGATCCATCATCGCGGTGTCTGTGTACTGGTATGCGCCACTCGACAGGGTGCTGTTTGACCGGGTGATGTCCAGGATGGTGATGCTCGCCGACGTCAGTGGGACCGGGAATTCGAACGTCACCCTGGTGGTCGTGTTGTACCCGATGTTCAGCACGAGCCCGGGAGATGCCTGGGTGAGCCCGGAGATGGGATAAGGGGCTGTGCTCGTCGGGTAGCCGTTCTGCTCGCCTTGGTAATCCATCTTGCCGTTGAACTTCGAACTGTACATCCCGGTTGACGGGCCGACACTGCGCGGATTCACCGCCTCAGCTTTGCCGCCACGGACAACTCTCGTGGTGACCGTGACGGACGGCGCGTTCACCTGCGAGATGGCTGTGCCCGTCAGCCCGTTCGCGTCCGTACCCACCGCGAATTGGGAAAAGCTGTAGTTGTAGCACCCCCCCGCACCGGCCGGACCCCGCCATGGACCGGCCCCGCCCACCATGTACCCGCCTCATCCACGACGGTCCCGCCCCGCGGCAATCGCCCTGCACAGCGCGCCCGCCGGGCGGGTTCACACGCCGGTGATACCCGGGGGCCCGCGAGCGCGGATCACAGGACATCACCCGCCCTAGCGTGCTGCCATGACGACTTCATCGGAGACCACCTCGGCAGATGCCCAGGACACCTCACATTCCACGCCCCACACCGCCTTCCGGGTGGTGCACTGCGGGGACGGGTTGGGGCGCTGCCCGTGGGCCGTGAGCACACCCGGGGCGCTCGCGGATCACGATCACGACTGGGGGACGGCCCCCTCGAGCGCGGACGAGTACTTCGCCACGCTCACCCTGGAACTCGTGGACTCGGGGCTGGCCCGGTGGTCGCAGTCCGCGCGCCACGGTTCGTGGTACCTCCACATGGCCGATCTCGAACCCGCCCGCGTGTCCCTGTTCGACGAGGACGACGTGGACGACCTCCTCGTCAACGCCGAACTCATCCGCAACCGCGCCAAGATCGAGGCCGTGATCCACAACGCGGAGGTGTGCCGGGACTGGGACATGGACCGGTGGCTCGCGCTGCTCGAGGAGGCCGGGGTGCCCTTCCCAGGTGACGCCCCGGAAGCGGCGCCGGACAACGCGCTGGAACTCCCGGACAGTTCTACGGAGTCCCGCCGACTGTCCCAGGTGCTGCGATCCCACGGCATCGTGCTGGTGGGCCCGGTCACCGCCTACCGATGGTTGCAGCGCATCGGCCGGGCACCGGGCCACCTCGCCGGGTGCTTCCGCACGGAGCCGGGCGACGGCGGCTGAGCTTCAGTCAAGCAGCAGAGCGGGTTCCTCGAGGATGCGGGCCACGTCCGCCATGAACCGCGCGGAGAGGTCACCGTCCACCACGCGGTGATCGAAGGAACCCCCCAGGGTCGTGATCCACCGCGGGATGACGTCCCCGTCCACGACCCACGGCTTCTGCTTGATGGTCCCGAAGGCCACGATGGCAGCTTCACCGGGGTTGATGATGGGGGTTCCCGTGTCGATGCCCAGCGCACCGATGTTCGTGATGGACAGCGTCCCGCCCTGCATGTCCCCCGGCTGGGTGCGCCCGGCGCGCGCGGTCTGCGTCAGCTCGTGCAGCGCGATCGCCAGCTCCCGGAGGCTGAGGTCCTGCGCGTCCTTGATGTTGGGAACCAGCAGACCCCGGGGCGTGGCCGCGGCGATGCCCAGGTTCATGTAGCGCTTGATGATGATCTCGGTGTCGGTCCACGTGGCGTTGACCTGCGGGTTGCGGGCGGCCGCCCAGATCACGGCCTTGGCCAGGATCAACAGCGGCGTGACCTTCACACCCTCGAAGTGCGGGGACTGCTTGAGCCGCTTGACGAACTCCATGGTCCGTGAGGCGTCCACCTCCACGAAGATCGACACGTGGGGCGCGCTGAAGGCGGACTTGACCATGTTCTGGGCGGTGGCCTTGCGCACGCCCTTGACGCGGATGCGTTCCTCCCGCACGTTGGCCGGCTGGCCGGTGTGGGTCCAGAACGTGTCCGGGCCGTCCTCCACCTCGCGCAGGTGTGCCGCGTAGGCGAGCAGGTCGCGTTTGGTGACCTGGCCGCCGTCGCCGGTGGCCTGCACGTCCGCGAGATCGATGCCCATCTCCTTGGCCGCCTTGCGCACCGGGGGCTTGGCCAGGTTCGGACGGCGCGGGATCGACGCCGAGGCGGGCCCCTGTTCGGCACCCTCGTCCCGAGACTTCAACCAGGACTCCCCGCGGTCCCGAATCTTCCCGGCCTTCTCCGCGAGGTCCACGGCGGCACTTCCCAGTCCCGTGCGGGACAACCGGTCCGCCCAACCGTGCTTGCGCTCGTCGGCCGGCCCCGCGGCGTCGTCGGCGCGGGAGGTCGAGGCGCTCAGACCCTGGGGCGCCTCGGCGTCCGTGCGCATGCCCACGCGGGTACGACGCCGCCGACGCACCGGGTCCGCCTTGGGCCCCGAGCCCACGAGGGCCTTGCCCTGGGCGGAGTCCATGCTGCGCCCCGAACCGGACGTGGCGTCCTCACCGGTCGACGCGGCGGTGTCGGGCGCGGGGGCGACGGCCAGACCGTCCTCCGGGGCGGAACCCGTGTAGCCGGGGTCAGTGGCACCGGCGGGAGCGTCGTCGGCGGAGCTCACGGAGATGATGGGCGTGCCCACCTCCACGGTGTCCCCCTCCGCGACAAGGATCTCCTGGACCGTGCCCTCGAACGGCGAGGGCAGCTCCACCACGGACTTGGCGGTCTCGATCTCCACGAGCACCTGGTTGACGGACACGGTGTCCCCCTCGGACACCTTCCAGGCCACGATGTCGGCCTCGGTCAGACCCTCACCCACGTCGGGCAGTGTGAATACCTGGGACATGACTTCTCCCTCCGGGCCACCGTGTCCGCGCCGGATCACGGTGGGGTGGATGCTCTAGTAGGCGAAGGACCGGTCGAGTGCTTCGAGCACCCGGTCCAGATCCGGGACGTAGTTCTCCTCCACGGCTGCGGGAGGATAGGGCAGGTGGTAGGCGCCCACGCGCAGCACGGGAGCCTCGAGCGAGTAGAACGCACGCTCGGTGACGCGCGCGGCGATCTCCCCGCCCAGACCACCGAACGTGGGGGCCTCGTGGGCGATCACCAGGCGACCCGTCTTGCGCACGGACGCCGTGACGGTGTCGAAGTCGATGGGTGACAGGCTGCGCAGGTCGATGACCTCCACGCTGCGCCCGTCCTCCCGGGCGGCCTCGGCGGCGGCGAGCGCCACCGGCACGAGCGGTCCCCACGCCACGATCGTGGCTTCCTCACCCTCGCGGATCACGGAGGCCTTGAACGGGTCCCCCGGGGAAGTCTTCTCGTCCACCTCGCCCTTGAGCCAGTACCGGCGCTTGGGTTCGAAGATGATGACGGGGTCGTCGCACGCGATGGCCTGCTGCGACATCCAGTAGGCGTCCTGCGCGTTCGACGGCGCGAGCAAGCGCAGTCCCGCCGTGTGGGCGAACAGCGCCTCCGGGGATTCCGAGTGGTGTTCCACGGAGCCGATCACACCTCCGTACGGGATGCGGATCGTCACGGGAACCGTGAGCTGCCCGTCCGAGCGGGCGTGGATCTTGGCCAGCTGGGTCGTGATCTGGTTGAACGCCGGGAACGTGAACCCGTCGAATTGGATCTCGCACACGGGCCGGTACCCGCGTTCGGCGAGGCCCACCGCGGTGCCCACGATCCCCGCCTCACCGAGGGGTGTGTCCAGCACGCGGTGCGCACCGAACCTGGATTTTAGCCCCTCGGTCACGCGGTACACGCCGCCCAGGGAGCCGATGTCTTCCCCCATGAGCATGACCTTGGGGTTCTCCTCCATGGCCCGTGCGAGCCCGGCATTGATGGCCTTGGCCACGGTCAGCTGTGTCACGCGCCGGCTCCTCGGGTGTCGTGGTCGTCCATCTCGTCCTGGGGTGCGAAGCCCGCCTGGTAGTCCAGGTACTCGGCGCGTTCGGCGTCCACCAGTGAATGCTGCTCGGCGTACGCCTTGGCGAAGGAGTCCTCGAACCGGGGCGGGGTCATGGCCAGGACGTCCGCGCGCATGCGCTGCGCGATCTCGTCGTTCTCGCGCGCCACGGTCTCGAAGAACTCGTCCTCGACCCCGTGGGCGTCCCGCAAGTGGGCCCGCAGCCGGTCCACGGGATCCAGGTGACCCCACTGCTCTTCCTCGTCCCGTTCGCGGTACTTGGTGGGATCGTCCGCCGTGGTGTGGGCCCCCATGCGGTAGGTCTCCGCCTCGATCAGCACGGGCCCCTCTCCCGCGCGGATCTTCTCGAGCGCGTACCGCGTGGCCGCGACGACGCCCAGGATGTCGTTGCCGTCCACGCGCAACCCCTCGAAGCCGTAACCGGCCGCGCGCGTGGCCAGGGGCACGCGGGACTGGGTCGCGAACGGGACCGAGATGGCCCACTGGTTGTTCTGGATGAAGAACAGCACGGGGGCGTCGTAGGACGCCGCGAAGACCATGGACTCGTGGATCTCACCCTCGGTGCTCGCACCGTCCCCGAAGTACGCGATGACGGCCTCCGGGTCGGTTTCCGGCGGAGTGCCCGCATCCTGGGCGGCCTTGCGGTCCAGGGCGGTTCCCATGGCGTAACCCACCGCATGCGGGACCTGGGAGGCGAGCACCATGGTGTAGAGGTTCAGGTTGTGTTTTTCCGGGTCCCAGCCCCCGGCCGTGATGCCGCGGAACAACCGCATCAGATCGGACGGCGCCACACCGCGTTCTAAGGCCACGGCGTGTTCGCGGTAGGACGGGAAGATCCGGTCGGTGGGCAGCGTGGGCCACACAGAACCGACCTGGGCGGCCTCCTGACCCCGCAGGGGCACCCACAGCACGAGCTGGCCCTGACGCTGCAGCGAGGTACCCTCCTCGTCCACGCGCCGCGCCCCGGTCATGGAACGGTAGAGGTGCTGCAACTGTTCGACCGTGACGTCCGCGACGTACGGGGACAACAGGGCATCGTCCGCGATCGCCCCCTGTTCGTCCAGGATCTGGTGACGTGGGAGCGTGCTGGGCACGGCGCCTGCGTGGGTGCGTGATGCCATGGGTGGTGTCGGTCCTTCCGCTGTCCTCGCCTGCCGTCTCGCCACCGTCACGGCGATCCGGGCGTGCGCGGGGTTCTCGGTACTCGTAACGGTCTCAGGGCTGCCCAGGCAGGGGCATGGTGCTGGGGTGCGGGAACGCGGCGCACAGTTCCAGGAACCGGGTGTTCGCCTCGGGCTCCCCGAAACTCACGCGCACCCCTTCCGCACCGAAACGCCGCACGGACAGGGCGTGCTGATCGCACAGCTGTGAGAACGCTTCGCCGTGCTCCCCGAGGGGCAGCCACACGAAGTTCGCCTGGGTGGGCGGGTACTGCCACCCCAGGTCGTCGAGTCCGCGCAGCACGCGCTCCCGTTCGTCCACGACCCGCTGGACCCGTTCCTCGACCTGGTCGATGTTCGTGAGGGACGCGATCGCAGCGAGCTGGGCCACCTCCGTGACACTGAACGCCGGCGCGCTCTGGCGCAGGTACTGCGTGACCTCCTGCTGGGCCACGGTGTAACCCACCCGCAGCCCGGCCAGACCGTGGGCCTTGGAGAACGTGCGCAGGGAGACCACATTGGGGTGATCACGGTAGAGCTCGATTCCGTCGGCCAGGCCCTCGGCGCGCTGGAACTCCCAGTACGCCTCGTCCACGACGACCACCACGTGGGACGGGACCCGCTTCAGGAACTCGCGCACGGCGTCGTCGCGCAGGCTGGGGCCCGTGGGGTTGTTGGGGGTGCACAGCAGGATGACCCGCGTGCGGTCGGTGACGGCGCGGGCCATCGCGTCGAGATCGTGCGAGCCGTCCGGGAGGTTGGGCACCTGCACGCCGAGCGCGCCGGCCAGACCCACCGAGATCGGATACGCCTCGAACGAGCGCCACGCGTGGATCACCTCGTCCGGGCGACCGTCCTCCCCGGAACCGGCGAAGGCCGCGAGCAGTTGGTTGAGTGCGCCCAGGCTGCCCGCACCGGCCACGACGTCCTGCGCGGGGACGTCCAGGTACTGCGCCAGGGCCTCACGCAGGGCGCTCGCGGCGGGATCCGGATAGCGGTTGTAGGCGTCGAAGGACGCGAGCGCCTCCCGCACGGCCGGAACGGGACCGAAGGGGTTCTCGTTGGATGCCAACTTGTAGGCCACGAGACCGGGGATCCCGGCGGCCGACTTGCCCGCGGCGTACGCGGGGAGCTTGCCGAGTACCGCCCGCGGCGTAACGCGCGTGGTCCGCTGCGGTGACCCCTGCGATCCGGGAGCGGGCGTGGAAGTTTCCATAGCTGCCATGCTAACGCCAGGGACCGCCCCACTTCGTCGGTGCCTCAGTGTTCCTCCCGTCCCTCGTAGACGTACGTTTCGGTGCGCGTCCCGGGCCCATGGGGCACCGCGTCCGCGAGCCGCTGCTCATGGGCCACCACGACCGGGTGCCGCGAATCGGTGATCCCCTGGGCGCCCACCGTGTACACGTACATCTCATGCGCCCCGATCCCCCTGAACCCCTGCTTCAGGGTCAGCGCATCCTGATAGGGGGTGTTCACGCGCACCGTGGATCGGTGGTCGGCATCCGGGTTGGGCACGCCGTCCAGGGTGGGCACGACGTCGTCCACGTGTTCCACCGCCATCACGGACGTGCCCTCGGGGATCTCGAAGTCCCCCACGGGCGAACCGAACGTGGTGACCGCGGCGACGTCATAACGCTCACGGAACGCACGGTTGGCAGCCAGCCCAGCGGCGTCGATCCCGCCCAGGCTGTGGCCCGTGAGCACCACGGTGTCCCCGGAGCGGATGCCCGCGTCCTGCAGCGCCTGCACGGCCATGCGCTGCGCCTGGGGCAGCTCGGTGAGTGCAGCGTCCGGTTGCGCCGTGATGCCCTGCCCGATCCCCTTCAGATCATGCACGCCGGGACTGTCCTCCCACTTCTCGGTCCCGGTCAGCACCACGGAGTACGCCGTCCTCCCGTTCCCGTCCGTGGCCTTCTGCACCATGACCGTGCTGTTCTCGACCTGCGCCCCGTCCGGGCCCGCGCCCGAGACGATGTTCTTGGCGTCCTCGAGCGCCGCGGCGGTCCCCGCGATCGTGGTGGGCACGGCTCCCGCGTGCCGCACCCCCGCCGGAAGCGGTCGCTCGGGCATGCCCGTCATGTGGTGGCGGGCCGCGTTCGCGGCGGTCACCCCGGTGAACACCTCCCGGCGTGCCTCGCGTAACGCGCGCGGGGCGAGCACCGGTCGCAGGGCAGCCGGTACACCGCGGTCGAAGGCCTCTGCCGGGGTCAACCGGCGCCCCTTGCGATACGGCGTGTACCACGCGATGCCCGCCAGAGAAACCGACAGCACGGCGGCCGAGGCGGGCGCGAGCATGGCCCCGAGCACCCCGGGTTCCTCCCCCGCTGCATCCCGCCACGGGTCGCCCGCGCCCCCAGTGGTCTTCTCGGACCTGCCGTACGCGGTGAGCAACCCCACGGCCAGCGCTCGCGCGTGCTGGCCCAGCGTTAAGGGCCTCGGCGCCGACGACGCCGCACCGCCGGTTCTCCCGCCCGGCTCCGCCGCGACGGCGCCGGGCCCTGGTGCGTCCGCACCGGCTCCCGGGGTGCCCGCACCGGCTCCCGGGGCGGTGTGGGACCCGGAGGCACTCCCGCCGGGCACGACGGGGTACTGAAGCAGCCCATCCATGAGATCGTCCAGGCCAGGCCCGCGGATGAGGGCGTCGGTCCCGCGCGGACCACCTCCCCGGATGAGGAGCCCGTACTGCCACGGCTGGACGCGCTCGAGGAACTTGTGCGGTGAGTCGATCCCCGCGCGAGCCAGTGCGACGTCCAGGTCTTCCAGGGTCCGACCGCAATCCCGGGCCAGAAGGCGGGTCACACCGTACAGGGGCAAACCCCACACCCGCCCCGCCAGGAGGGACGTCAATGCCCTCTCCACGGTCTCGTAGTTCTGCCGCGCGAGAACCAGTCGCGCGGCAGAGGCCTCCAGTGCGGCGATCTGCGCGAGCAGGTCGCGGCTCACGAGATCGGCGAGCGCCCCCGCACCCGCCAGGGACGGTTGCCCCGTGAGGGACCACAGGTGCAGTTCGGCGGTGACCGGGACGAGCCCGGCGAGGACGCCGCCCACGGTCTCGACCACCGCGGTGAGCGAGCCCTCGATCCCCGAGATGACGTCCGTGTCCACCATGACCGCGGTGCCACCCGGGACGTCACCCAAGACCTCCATGCTGGTTCTCGCGCCCTCGGCGGCGGCTGCGACCCGTTCCGGGTCCGCGTGGCCGTCCGGCGTGGGGCGTTCCCCGGAACCAGGGGTGAACAATTCGCTCTGGAGGTCCTCGGCCCGCCCGTGGACCTCGGTCACGCCGTGTTCCATGCTCACGGCAGTGTCCCGCGGAGACGAGGCGGCCGCATCTTCCGCAACCGGCACGGCGGCGGGGCCACCTCCCGCCACCGGCACGGCCGACCTCCCGGCCTGTTCATCACCCGCGGCCGGCACAGCTGCGTCCTCCGAAGATCCGGTGCTCGAGCCCAGGACCGTCCGCGCCGCCGCGGTCACGGCGACCCGCCCCACGACGCGCTCGCAGCGTGACCCATCGCGAGTCCCACGCCCAGCACCGTGCTCAGTGCCGCGGCCATGGGAGCTCCCACCTGGGCGATGCTCTCCACAGCCGCGACCCGTTCCGCGAGCGCGGCCGCTCCCGTCCGCACGAGCTGAGCGGTTTCACGACAGCGGTGCGAAACGTCTCGCAGTTCCTGCTCGTGGCGATCGGCGCGGGCCCGGAAGGACCTGGCACCCGGGCCCTCCCACGCACCGTGGGTCTCCGCGAGGGACGCGATCCGGGAGGCGAGCCCCGCGAGGTGCTCCGCGGCGTCGTCGTAATGACGTGCCACGAGGCAGAGTCGTTCGTGGACCAGCGCCGAGACCGCCGACGGGGACGTTCCCGGGAACACCGGGCTCGCGATTTGTGACATGACCGGTTCCTTCCCGCGCCCCACCACGCGGGCGCTACGCGACCAGGCTAGGGAACGGCGATCCTGTGCTCGGGCGGCCCCGGAAGCATGTGTATCCACGCCCTGCTCGGCCATCCCGAGGACCGCGGTGCAGGACGTTCACCGCGGCGAGGGGCGCCCCGGCGCGTGAAAGAATGAGGGCCATGTCGAACACCGCGCAGACCCTCCCCTCCGGACGTGTGGCCCTGAGCCAGCAGTCACCCGCCATCGCGCTGGGACCGCTGGACGGCCGTTACCGCCCCCAGACCGCCGTGCTGGTGGACTACCTCTCGGAAGCGGCGCTAAACCGCGAACGGGTGCACGTGGAGGTCGAGTGGTTCATCCACCTGTGCGAGCAGCGAGCGCTCACGGGTCTGGAACCCCTCTCGGATGAGCAAAAGAGCGGTCTGCGCGCAATCGTCGCGGACTTCGACGCCGCGTCGGTCGCGGAACTGGCTGAGATCGAGGCCGTCACGGTGCACGACGTCAAGGCGGTGGAATACTACATCGGGCGCAGGCTGCCGGGGCTCGGCCTCGAGCACCTGACGCCGCTCGTGCACTTCGCGTGCACGTCCGAGGACATCAACAACCTCTCCTACGCGCTCGGCATCCGCGATGCGATCAACCACGTGTGGTTGCCCGCGGCGCGCGAACTGGTCGCGGCGGTGGCCACGATGGCGCGGAACGCGAAGGCCACCCCCATGTTGTCTCACACCCACGGCCAGCCGGCCACGCCCACGACCCTGGGCAAGGAACTCGCAGTGTTCGCGCACCGCCTGGGCCGCCAGGTGCAGCGCGTGGCGGACACCGAGTTCCTGGGCAAGCTCAACGGCGCCACCGGGACGTTCGCAGCGCACACCGCCGCGGCCCCGGACACGGACTGGCCCGAGACCTCCCGGTCCTTCGTGAACCACCTGGGGCTCACGTGGAACCCGCTGACCACCCAGATCGAGTCCCACGACTGGCAGGCCGAGCTGTACGCGGACATGGCCCGGTTCAACCGGATCCTGCACAACCTCTGCACGGACGTGTGGTCCTACATCTCGATCGGTTACTTCCACCAGATCCCGGTGGAGGGTGCCACGGGCTCCTCGACCATGCCACACAAGGTCAACCCCATCCGCTTCGAGAACGCGGAGGCCAACGCGGAGATCTCGTGTTCGCTGCTGGACACGCTCGCCGCAACCCTCGTAACCTCGCGGTGGCAGCGGGACCTCACGGACTCCTCGTCCCAGCGCAACATCGGGGTGGCGTTCGGTCACTCGTTGCTGGCGGTGTCCAACGTGCTCAAGGGCCTCGACCGCCTGGACGTGGCGCAGGAGGTGCTCGCCGAGGACTTGGACCAGAACTGGGAGGTCCTGGGCGAGGCCGTGCAGACCGCCATGCGCGCCGAGGCCATTGCGGGCCGCGAGGGCATGGACAACCCCTACGAGCGGCTCAAAGAACTCACCCGCGGCCACCGCGTGGACGCCGACCGGATGCGCGAGTTCATCGCGGGCCTCGGCCTCTCCGAGGACACCGCCCGGCGCTTGAGCGAGCTGGGCCCCGGGCAGTACACGGGCCTGGCCGAGCAGCTCGTGGACCGTTACCTGGACTGAGCCGCCGGTCCGGCCCGACGCCGCCCGGTCCCGCCCCCGGAGCGGCTCCGAGCAGGGCCGAGGCAGCACCAAACACCTGTGTCCCGGAACAGCACGCTCCACGCGTGATCACGTGCTGTTTCGGGACACAGATGTATTCGGGGGGCCCGGCGGAACTCACGAGCGCCGCCGGGCACCGCATGACCCCGCCCGGGGTTGTGCGCCCTACTTGCGCTTCTTCCGGCCCTTCGCGTCGGACTCCAGTTCCTTCCGATCACCGTCGGGGGAACCGTCCTCGAACTTCTCCGCGCGCTCACCCAGGGCAAGGTTGGGCGGGAACTCATCCGGGAAATCCCCGAAGGCCTCGCGTGAGGCCTTGATGACCTGGCGGGCCATGGCCAGGTTGGCGCCGCCCCCCACCACGGCCCCCAGACCGAACGGCAGCGCGCGGCCCAGCACCGCGCCAGACTGGCGGGCCAGGAACCGCTTGACGAACATGTTGCGGATCGAGCGGCCCACGTCGAAGCGCTGGGAGCTGTCCGGGGACTTGCCGAGCATCAGGCCCCACTTGCTCGTGAGGCTCTTGCTCGCGGACGAGCTGGACAGCAACTGGCCCATGAGCGCGCTCCCGTCCTCGCCGAGCATGAGCGCCATGATCATGGTCCGGTTCTGCTGCTCGTCCTTGGGCTCCACCCCGTGCAGTTCGGCCATGGCCTGCGCGTACAGGGCCGTAGCCTCCAGGTAGCCCGCCACGACGGCGGAGGACAGCCCGAGGGACGCGATGGTGCCGATCCCGGGGACCGCCGCGGTGGCACCCACGGCACCGCCGCCCATGGTCACGGAGCGCAGGTAGAGCTTCTCAGCGCGCTTGGCGATCTGGGCGGGCGTCTCCTTGGGGTGCTGCGCACGCTCCCGTTTGAGCGCCTTGACCACCCACGGCTGTTGGATGCGCAGCACATGGTCCAGGAACTTGTTGACACCGGGCTTGGGTTTGCCGTTCTCATCGAACGCCTTGTTCAGGGGGTTCAAGTCCATCAACGACCACTCCTCGAAACGGGTTGGGGGTGTTCGGCGGGTACCGCCGAACACATCAGCACCACTATTCCACAGCGCGCAGCGCTTTCGGCGTGCCCGACCCACGGCGCATATCATGCGCGCGGCCGACGACGCCGCCACGGCCCCGTCCCACGCGCGGCTCACCCCGGAGTCCTGCCACCGCATGGCCGCGAGCAACATCATGGGCAGCTGCTCGAAACCGCCCACCGTCTCGATCTTCAGTATCACGTCCATGGACGTGGCATCGAGCTCGGACAGCTGTTCCAGCAGATCCGCGACATCGTCCGCGCTGCGCACGAAGGACATGTTCACGAGGTCCGCGTGCCGCGCCACGAAGCGCAGATCAACGGCAGGTGAACTCCGCCCGCGGGTCAGTGCGTGCTGAAGTCGGTGAACGCCCCCGTGGACGGGCCGAAGTGCTCGTCCACAGTGATCACCGCACCGGGGGTATCCCGGGAGATGAGCGCCTGCAGCAGCTCACCCACGGCCCAGCGCGGACCCTCGACCACGACGGTCACGGTGCCGTCCGGGTTGTTGGTGGCACTTCCCACGAGTCCCAGTTTCTCGGCCTGACGCCAGCACCAGTAGCGGAACCCCACGCCCTGCACGGTCCCGTGCACCACGGCGGTGAGGGCGATGGTCCCGTTTAGGTCCAGCTTGTCCTGGCTGCGGCCGGCTGACGCGGCGGGATGAATCGACGGCATCTCCATGCCCCCAGCCTAGAAGACCCCAGCCTGGAAGACCCCGGTCGGAGCGACCCGGCAGACAGGGCCCGCAGGTCCGGAGCGGCTATCACGACCGGGCGCCGGGGCCGGCTGTCGGGCCGAGCTGCAGGAGCCCGAACCATCAGCGCCTGATTTGCGGGGCCCGATCTGCCGCGACCGGGCGTGAGAAATCGCCCGGTCCACGCGGGCCCCGGTGGGGCCCGCCACGGACCGGGCGATCACGACTGACGAACGCCGCAGGTCAGCTCAGGTTCTCGAGCGCCTCAGCGATCGGGGTGTCACCGTCGGAGAACTCGATGAACTTCCCGGCGGTGCCCCGCGGATCGGCGAGCGCCCGGGCGGCCACGAGGGCCACGTTGCCGCGTGCCGTCTTCTTCTCGTCGTCGCTGCCGGCGCGGCCCAGCGTGATCTCCCCCGAGGGGTCGTCGTCGGTGAGCGCCCCGGGGCCCAGGATGGTCCACTCGAGGGAGCTCGCGCGCAGGTGGTCGTCCGCGTCCGCCTTGGACTGCGCGTAGGAGTAGAAGTCGTTGTCCTCGGGGACCCCGTGGTCCTGCCCGGCGCCCATGTAGGACACCATGACGTAGTGCGTGACGCCGGCGGCCTGCGCGGCATCCATGGAACGGATCGCGGCGTCCCGGTCCACGGCGTACGTGCGCTCGGGGTCGCCCCCGCCCGCGCCCGCGGACCACACGACGGCGTCCTGGCCGGAGAACAGCTCCGTCATGGCCTCAACGTCCAACTCCTGGACGTCCGCGACGACCGGTGTTGCCCCGGTGTTCTCCACGTCCTGGCTCTGTTCCCGCTTGCGGATCACCGCGTTGACGGTGTCCCCCTGCGTGGACAGCAATCGGCTCAGCTGCAGCGCCACCTTGCCGTGGCCACCGATGATCGTGATCTCGGACATTGCGGGTCCTTCCTGTCGGAACGGGTGTCGCGGGGACAGCGCGTGCCCCCGACATCCGGTACAGCATGCGTCAGCGGCGGATTATTCCGAACCCCCGGGGCCCACCCGGTCCCCCTGCCGCCGCGCGATATGGGGGTCCTCCGCGCCCGGCGGGGCCGGAACGCCTCGGCCTCACGGGCCCGTCACACCCTGCGGGACCTCAGTTCTCGAGGCCGCCGTTGGCGAGGCTCGCGTTGAGCACCCGGGCGAGGGTCGACAGGTCTGCGTCCTGCTGTTCGGCGAGTGCGTCCGCGAGCACGCCCAGTAGGCCGTGGACCACGAACCGGTCCCGGATCTCGACGACGCCGCGGTCCTCCCCGCTCTCGCGATCCTCCCGGAGGCTGCGCAGACCCGTCATGGCGTGTTCCGCGACCGCCCTACGTGCCAGGGAGGGACCGGGCCCGCACAGCATGGCCCGGTAGAACTCCTGGTGCTCGTCCAGGTGCGCCACGAGCGGGGGCAGGACCAGGTCCAGCGGACTGGCCTCGCGGTTCTGCAGGGCGCTCGGGGCCAGGGGGAGGCGGGCCAGCAAGGATTGCGTGGCGCCGAGCAGCACCTGGTCCCGCGAGCCGAAGTTCTCGTACACGGCCTTGCGGCTGACCCCCGCGGCCTGCGCGATCTCGGTCATCCCCACCTGGGAGCCCCGGCGCGCAACCAGTTCGACGGCGGCTTCCACCACGGCCGCACGGGTGCGTTCGATCCGCCGGTCCATGTGCGCTCCAATATCAGGGTCGTAGAAAGGGTGCCCATCCATTGAACGCTCAAACAGGAAATTACGCGACAACCTAAAGGGTGAGACCCGAAAACCTCAGCGCGCGGGCGTAACCGCCTCCACGAGGAACACCCGCCCGTCCCCGCTCAGGGTCACCGTGCTCGGGGTCTCCAGGCAGATCAGGGACTCGCCCGACGTCGCTCGCGCACCCTCCGCGTCCGCGTCACCAGCAGAGCGCGCGGAGACCTCCACGTCCCCCTCGGTCACGAGCACCATGCACACCCCCGCGAGCTCCCGGGTGACGGGGCGCTGCGGGCTCACGCGCACCGCGGCCAGGGAGAGAGCGGGGTCCCACAGCGTGTACCGCACCACGCCGTCCTCGGCCTCGCGCGGTTCCAGGACGCTCACGGGTTGCTGGGCGGTGGCCATGACCCTCAGCAGTTCCGGGACGTCCACGTGCTTGGCGGTCAGACCAGCGCGCAGCACGTTGTCCGAGCACCCCATGATCTCCACCGCGGTGCCGCTGAGGTACGCGTGCACCTGTCGGTCCGGGGTGAACAGGGCTTGGCCGGGGGCCAGGTGCACCATGTTCATACACAGGGCCACGAGCAGACCCCGGTCACCCGGGTAGTGGTGGGTCAACAACCGGATCAGGTGCGTCGCGCGTTCCACGGGATCCGCCTCCGCGGACAACCGGGGTTTGTCCGCGTCCTCGCCGCGGGGCGAGGTGGCCGGGGTGGTATCCGCAGCGGTGACGCACGTGCGCACGGCGGCGGCAGCGGCGTCGTCGTCGAGCTCGAGCGCATACTGCACGGGACACTCGGACGCCGCGGCGTCCGCGAGCCACGGGAGGTTCAGTTCCCGGGCGAGGCGCTTCAGGTCGGCCCGGTCCTGCTGACCCGCGAGCAACCACATGGGCGACAGCGCCACGACCGTCTCCGGTTTGGCGCGCTCGTCCTTGTAATTACGGTGCGCGGAGTCCCGCGCGACGCCCGCGGCGTTCTCCCGCGCGAACCCCTCACGGGCCTGTTCCTCGGACGGGTGCACCTGGATGGACAGCGGCGCCGCGATCGCGAGGATCTTCAGGAGGAACGGCAGGTCGGGGGCCACTTCGTCCAGGCCGCGCTGGACCCCGTCGAGGGTCACCCGGGACGGAGCGCTCGCGTGGGCACCCATCCACAGCTCGGCCTCGGGTTCCTCGGTGGGTGCGGAGCGCCCCTGCATGCCGGCGAGGACCGATCGCGATCCCCACGCGTAGTGCTGGATCGGATTGGTCATCCTCAAGAACTCGGCCATGTCGAACATGTAACCACAGCGCCCCGGAAAACGCCGGACTACCGGGGTTCACCGATCCCGCTCACGTAGAATCGGGACGGTGACCACAGATCTTTCCTCATCATTCAAGGCGTACGACGTCCGCGGCATCGTGGGCGAGAGCATCACCGCGGACAGCGTGCGCGCCACCGGTGCCGCGTTCGTGGACGTCCTGGGCCTGGTCGGCTCCGGGGTGGTCGTGGGCGGCGACATGCGCCCCTCTTCCCCCGAGTTCGTGGAGGCGTTCGCGGCCGGCGCCACCCGCCGCGGTGCGGACGTCACGGTGATCGGCAGCATCTCCACGGACGAGCTGTACTTCGCGTGCGGCACCCTGGACAGCGCCGGCGTCACCTTCACCGCGAGCCACAACCCGGCCGAGTACAACGGCATCAAGATGGCCAAGGCCGGGGCCGTCCCCGTCTCCTCGGACACCGGCCTGTACGAGATCCGCGACGTCGCACAGCGCTACCTGGACGCCGGGGAGATCCCGGCCTCCGAGCACCGCGGCCAGGTCTCGCGCCGGGACGTACTGGGTGACTACGCCCATTACCTGCGCAGCCTGGTGGACCTCTCCGGGATCCGCCCCCTCAAGGTCGTGGTGGACGCGGGCAACGGGATGGCCGGGCTGACCACTCCGGCGGTGCTCGGGGACGCACTGTTGGACCCGCTGCCGCTCGAGATCGTCCCGCTGTACTTCGAGCTGGACGGCACGTTCCCCAACCACCCCGCCAACCCACTCGAGCCCGCCAACCTCGAGGACCTGCAGCGGGCCGTGCGCGAGCACGGTGCGGACATCGGGCTCGCGTTCGACGGCGACGCCGACCGCTGCTTCGTGGTGGACCAGAACGGTGATCCCGTCTCCCCGTCCGCGGTGGCCGCGATCGTCGCCGAGCGCGAGATCACCCGGGCCCGCGCCGCGGGTGAGGACCGGCCCGTGGTGATCCACAACCTCATCACGTCCAAGGCGGTCCCCGAGCGGATCGAGGCCTCGGGCGGGCGTGCCGTGCGCACGCGCGTGGGCCACTCCTTCATCAAGGCGGTCATGGCCTCCGAGCGCGCCGTCTTCGGCGGTGAGCACTCCGCGCACTACTACTTCAAGGACTTCTTCAACGCGGACACGGGCATGCTCGCCGCGATGCACGTGCTGGCCGCGCTGGGTGAACAGGACGCGCCGCTGAGCGATCTCATGCGCATGTACGACCCCTACGTGGCCTCCGGCGAGATCAACTCCGAGATCGAGGACAAGGCCGCCGCGGTGGACCGCGTCCGGGCACACTTCGCAGCCACGGACCCCGCCGTGCAGGTCGAGGACATGGACGGCACCACGTTCACCCACCCCGAGCAGGGCTGGTGGTTCAACCTGCGTCCGTCCAACACCGAGCCGTTCCTGCGGCTCAACGTGGAGGCCCCGGACGCCGCCGCCATGGAGTCGGTGCGGGACACCGTCCTGCAGCTCGTCCGGCAGGACTGAGCCCGCCCGGGCGCCGCGGGTCCCCCCCGCGGCACCCCCGCTCGAAACGCCATCCCCGGGCCCCCGCCGCGGGCTGCCCGGGACGGCCCGCAGAACACGACGACGCCGCGCGGCCCCCGGGGGCCCCGCGGGGCGGGGGGGGGGGCGGGGGCGGCGGGGGGGCGGGCGCGGGGCCGCGGGGGGGGGCCCC
>NZ_LZMM01000084.1:0-69648 GCF_001665945.1 Kocuria sp. ICS0012
CCCCCCCCCCCCCCCCCCCCCCCCCCGCGCCCCCCCCCCCCCCCCCCCGCCCCGCGCCCCCCCCCCCCCCCCCCCCCCCCCCGCGGGGGCCCCGGCCGGCGCGGGGGGGCCCCACTGTGCGTCGGTGCAAAGACGGGGTCAGATGCTCAACTGCTCCTTGATCGCACCCACGAAGGCCTCAAGGTCACCGGGGTCGCGGGAGGTGATCAGGGTCCACTCGTTGGCGGGGCACACCTTGACCTCCTGGTCCACCCAGTTGCCGCCGGCATTGGTGATGTCGGTCTTCAGCGACGCGTAGGACGTGAGGGTCTTGCCGTCCACCACGCCGGTCTCCACGAGCAGCCACGGGCCGTGGCACAAGGCGGCCACTGGGCGGCCGGAGGACGCGAAGGACTTCGCGATCTCCTGCGCGTCCTCGTTCAGGCGCAGGGCGTCCGCATTGAGCGTGCCGCCGGGCAGCAGCAGCAGGTCGTACTCGGACTCGTTGACGCTGGAGATGGTCTGGTCCACGGGGAAGGTCTCCCCCCGGTCCCAGTCGCCCACGAGGGACTTCACCTCGCCGGTCTCGGGGGCGGCCACCGTGACCTCCGCCCCGTCGGCCCGCAACTTCTCCAGGGGCACCTTCAACTCGTCCTGCTCCACGCCCTGGTTGGTCACCAGAACGAGAATCTTCTTGCCGGATAGTTCAGCCATTGTCGAGAATCCTTTCTCTTGGTTGGTGGTTCCACTGTGGCACCGCGGCACTTTCCCTGGCAAGGGTGTCCCCGCCGGTTCCGCTGTCAGCGACACGATCACGACGCCGCCGCGCGGCGTGTGCTGCGTGCACCCAGCGTCCCCCTCACGCGAAGGGGTGCGACGCCCGGTCCAGTGCGGCGATGTCGTCCGCGCCCAGGTGCAGTGCGGGCGCCGCCACCAGCGAGGACAGCTGCGCGGCGGAGGATGCGGAAGCAATGGGTGCGGTGACGCCCTTGGCGAGCAGCCATGCGAGGGCCACGGTGGCCGGCTCGGCGCGGTGCCTGTCCGCCACGGAGACCAGTTCCTCCACAACCGCGAAACCCTCGGGGGAGACGTACTCCCGGGCCATCTGCTCGCGGGCCGCTCCTTCGAGGTCCTCGGTGGTGCGGTACTTGCCCGTGAGGAAGCCGGAGGCCAGGGCGAAGTAGGGGAACACGGCAGCGTCGTACTCCCGGGCGATCGCGGCGTAGTCCCGCTCGAAATCGCGGCGGTGCACCAGGTTGTACTGCGGCTGGATGGCCGCGGGCACCGCCAAGCCGCGCTCGCGGGCCACCGTGAAGAACTCGCGCATGCGCTGCGGCGAGTAGTTGGACAGCCCTACCGCGTGCACGCGCCCGGAGTCCACGAGCTCGTGAAAGGTTTCCACTTGCTGCTCGATGGGCGTGTCCGCGTCGTCATAGTGTGCGTAGTAGAGGTCCACGTAGCCGGTCTGCAACCGATCGAGGGACGCCTCGAGAGAAGCCACCACGGTGTCGTGGGCCAGGCCGCGAAACCGCGGGTGCGCACCGGTCTTGGTCGCGAGCACCACGGAGTCACGGTTGCCGCGCGCCGCGAACCAGCGCCCCAGAACCGTCTCGGACTCCCCGCCCTCGTGGCCCTCGGCCCACACGGAGTACATGTCGGCGGTGTCCACGAAGTTTCCGCCCGCGGCCACGAAGGTGTCCAGGACGTCGAAGGACTGCTGCTCGTCGCTCGTCCACCCGAACGTGTTCCCGCCCAGGTTCAGCCGGAAGATCTCCTGCTCGATCCCGGTGATCCGTGCGGTGGTGGGTGCGTGCTGGCTCATGGGAACCTCCTGCGGTGGTGTGGTGGCCGGTCGGGGCCTTTTCCCTGGCGACTGTAGCAAGCCGACATTACGGGGCGGGCAGTGTCAGGCGACGCCCGGCTCGGGGGCCTGCGCGACCTGGATGAGAGTGCGCCAGGGGTCCTCGAAGCGCAGCACGGCGCCGTCGTGGCGGGTGGCTACGCGGTGGTCCGTGAGGCGCTCCTCCAGCGCGGCGATGTCCTCGCCGGTGGGGAGGTCGATGTTGACCTGGCCCAGGCCCAGGGACGCGGCGCGCGGACCGGCGCCCGCGCTGTTCCACGTGTTCAAAGCGATGTGGTGGTGGTAGCCGCCGGCGGAGATGAACAGGGCGGACCCGGCGTCGCTCATCACCTCGAAGCCGAGCGTGTCCACGTAGAACTCGCGCCCGGTGGAAATGTCGCCCACCTGCAGGTGGACGTGACCCAGCGTGGAGGCCGGTGCCGTGGTCGGCTGTGGCACCTCCAGGGGCAGATTCGTGCGCAAGAACTCGTTCGGGTCCAGATAGTTGGAGGCCAGGCTGAGCAGGCCGTTCGCCTCGCGCTGCCACGTCTCACGGGGGCGGTCCGCGTAGAGCTCCACGCCGTTGCCCTCGGGATCCGTGAAATAGAACGCCTGGCTGTAGAGGTGGTCCGCGGAGCCCGTGAAGGTGCCCGGTGCGAAACGGGCCATCGAGGCCAGCGCGCGGGCCAGGGCGTCGTCGTCGTCGAAGAGCACGGCGGTGTGGAACAGGCCCGCCTGGTTCGGGCGCCAGGACGGCAGGTCCGTGACGCGGCGCAGGCGCACGACCACGCGGCCGTCGTGGCCCAGTACGGCGGTCTCCCCGGAGTGCTGCAGCACGTCCAGGGTCACGCCGGTGGAGTAGTAGGCGATCATCCCGTCCAGGTCCTTCACGAGCAGCTCCACGGCACCCATGGTGGTGCCGTCGGAGAGCAGGTCGTCCGCCGGGCGGCGGCGCAGGCTGCGGGGATCGGGGCGCTGGATGAGCAGGGACACGGGAACCACTTCCTTGTCGGGGGACGGCCCAGGAGGCCGCCGGAATACTCAACATATTACCTAAGAAATAGTTACTGTCACAAGTATATCCGGACAAAAACATGGATGCACGTCAACAAAAAGCCACCTTGTGATGGGCCAATCATCACGTCGCCCCTCGGGCGGCCAATCGACCCTGACCACTCGGCCGAGCCCTGGTCGACGGGTCTGGGTGTGTCGAGCAGAGAGGGGGCAGACCCGTGGGAGGGTTTCTGGACCGGCGCCCCGAGCAGTTCCTCGCCGCCTGCTGGCAGCACCTGGGCCTCACGGCGCTGGCCACGGTGATCGCCCTCGTGCTCGTCCTTCCCCTGGGCCTTGCGCTGACCCGCGGCCCGCTGCGTCGATTCGGGCGTCCCGTGCTCGTGGCCGCGGGCATCGGAGAGGGGGCACCCGCCATCGGTCTGATGGTGCTGCTGGCGTGCGTCCCGGGCTTCGGGGTCTGCTCCTCGGTCGCGGGCCTCATGGCCTGTGCGGTGCTCCCGGCTCTACGGGTCTTCACGGCGGGGCGGGCACCCCCGCGGTGGGTGGTCAGCCGCCCTGCTCCTGGATGATCGCGATCTTCTGCCATACCTTCCGCGCCATGTCCGACGTGAGGGCCTCGATGCCCTCCACGGCGTCCAGCACGTCTGCGTCCGTGGTGTCCTCTGCGAACAGTGCGGCGGTCTTGCCCACGAGCGAGAGCATCTCCGTGCAGTAGTCCAGGTACTGGGTCATCTGTGCGCGCGTCAGTGCCAGTTCGTCCTCCCGCGCGTCCTCGGTGTAGACCCTGGCGGCGGGCAGGCGCTCCGGGACCTTCACGAGCTGGTGCATGTCGATCACGTGGGCGAGCGAGCGCAACCGGTGCACCACGCGCAGCACGTGGGCGCGCTCCAAGCGTTGCGGCACCGCGAGCAGGAAGAAGATGGCGATGCCCGCGAAGACGAGGTCGTTGACCACCGTCTCCAGCAGGGGTAGCCAGTCCACCGGGCCGAGGGCGTCCGGGTCCGCCCAGATGCTCAGCGCCGCCAGGGTGATGGCGGTGCCGAAGACGAGCAGCACCACCAGGACGCCCAGCCGGGACAGGGCGCGGGCGGTGCGGATCCGGCGCCGGCTGATGCCACCACCCTCGGTGACCTCGTCCACCAGGGCGATCAGCTCACCGCAGACCTCCCACAGGCTGCGCTGGGGGAAGCGGGAGTAGATCCTGCGCTGCAGGGCGGCCGCGGACGCGCGCACGGCCTGGTCGTCCAGGTGCTGGTAGCGGCTCTCGGGCGGTGGCCCGTCGTCGTGGTCGTCGGGGCGGGCGGGAAGCAAGCGGGGCGAGCGCATCCCAGTAGGGTACGTGACCTGCCCGCCCTCGGCGGCCCAGGCGGAAACGCGCACGAGCGCCAGCTGCGCCGTCAGCTGCGCTCCAGGTGCGCAGGGGTGACGTTCGCGGGGTCCAGGACCGCCGTGATCTGGGTGCCCAGCAGGAAGGCGAGCGGCGCGTCTACTCAGGAGGCGAGGTCCACGTGCCCGGCGACATCGCGTTCGACTTGATGGTCTCGCAGGGCCTGATCACGCGGCGCTGACCAGGCGCGCGGCGCGGGCCATGGCCCGGCGCGGCGCCGTGGTGACGTGAGCTGGGCGGAGCCGTTCTCGCCAGGCCCGCGGCGTCGTCGTCATGACGGGACGAACAGGGGCCCGCGGTGATCCAGCGGCGTGCCCTCGCACCGACCCGACGGGAGACGACAGGACGGCAGCCACCCGGAGGTGGCTGCCGCTGTCACCGTGCGACCAGGAGGCCACTGCCCGCGCGGAGTATGAGGGACGCGTCCCGGTTCAGGAGGCGTCGGAGAGTTTGGAGACCAATCGGGCACATGGCCCTGGGCATCCACGCGGTACTGGGCGTGGGTCAGGTTCCCGGACGGGTCGATCGCGAACGTGGATCGCAGCGGACCCTCGGAGGTCTCGCCGTTGATCGTGCGTCCCCCCCACGCGCCCCATTCCTTAGCGGCGGCGTGATCGGGGTCGGAGAGAAGCGTGTAGGGCAGGTGGTACTCGGTGACGAAGCGCTGGAGCTCTTGGGGGTCGTCCCCGGAGACGCCGTAGACGTCGTAGCCCTGGCCCTTCAAGGCGGCCAGGTTGTCCCGGAAGTCGCATGCCTCGGTGGTGCACCCCGGCGTGAAGGCCTTGGGGTAGAAGTACACCACGGTGCCGTTGCGGGTGGCGTCGGCAAGGTCCACGGTGCTGCCGTCGTGGGCGGTCAGTCGCAGCGCGGGGGCGGGGTCTCCGGTGGAGAGTTCGCGTGACATGTGGGCTCCTCGTGGGTCGGGGACGGGCTGCGGCGCTGAGGTTCGGCGTGGTTCAGCGCGCGAAGATGCGAGATATGAAATCTTCTGTCATCCACATCACGCGTCAAGGGGTGGACGGCAAATTTCTCGGGACATGACAACGGTGTGGTGTGCCTGCGATGTCCTGCGGGATCCGGGATCCGGGATCCGGGGTCCGCGGGTCCGGGCTCGGGGGCGGGCTCGGCGTGGTGCAGGGGCGGCCATCACCGTGTGGCCAGCGTTCCCGAAGGATTGATACGTCTGGGTGGCCCCCGCCTCAACGTCCCCGCACGTACCCCAGCTGCTTGTCGACGACGCTCTCCCACTCCTCGCCGCGCAGCCAGCGGACCAGATTAGCCTCGAACTGTTCCGCCAGGGTGTCCCGCCAGCCGATGACGTCCCCGCTCATGTGAGCCGAGATGTGCACCGTGGGCATCGTCCAGAACGGATGGTCGCGGGGGAGGGGTTCCTGGTCGAACACGTCCAACGATGCCGCCGTGATGCGCCCCTCGTGCAGTGCTTCCACCAGGGCGTCCTCATCCACGAGGGCTCCGCGGCCCACGTTGATCACGTGCGCCGTGGGTTTCATGTTCGCGAGGACCTCGCCGTTCAGGAGTCCTCGGGTCCGGTCCGTCAACGGCGCGATGAGCACGAGGTGGTCCACGTCTGCCACGTGCTCGGCGAGTCGACTGCTCTCGACCACCGTGCCGAAGTCCTCGTCGTGCTCGCGCGCTGTGCGCCCGGCTCCCGTGACCCGCAGGCCGGCCGCTCGCAAGAGTCTGGCGGTCGCCCGGCCGATCCCGCCGGTACCGACCACGAGGGCACGCTGACCGCTCGTTTGTTGCAACTGTCGGTGCTGCCACGTCCGCTCGTTCTGCAACCGCTTGCTGCGGTGGAGCTGTTTGTCGTGGGCCAGGACGGACGCGAGCACGAATTCCGCGATGGGCACGTCGAAGGCGCCGTGTGCATTCGTCACGGTGATGTCCGAGGCACGCAACTCGTCGAACAGCAGTGAGTCCACGCCGGCCGCGGCCACGTGGATCCATTCGAGGTCGGTCGCCCCGGGCCACGCGTCCAGCAGTGCCGTGGAGAAGAAGTCCCACACCAGCAACGCCCTGGACCCGGGGAGCGCGGACTCGAGATCGTCCGCGTGCGTGTAGACCACCTCCACCATGTCCTCGATGCGTGCAGCATTGGGTAGGGGAGGCGCGTCGGGGGAGGTGAGGACCACGAGGCGGGGGCGGCGTCGTGCCCTGTGCGCTGCGGCGTCGTCGTCACCGGACCCTCGGTGATCGCGAGCCGGACGACCGGCCTCGGCGCGGGGTGCATCGGGGAATGCGTGCATGTCGTGGGAGGGTTGGGCGAATGGCCGTTGCTGCGTCATCATCGCACCATAGGCCAATCCGCTGATTGTTGACAATCATTCGATCCGGCTCGGAGAATGTGACGCATGGCATCCCTGAGCCCTCTTCTCAAGCAGGCAACTCCCGTCGTGGTCGATCACGCGTCCGGGAGTTGGATCCACGGCACCGACGGGCGGGAGTACCTGGACTTCACCACGGGCATCGGCGTGACCAGCACCGGTCACTGCCACCCCCGGGTGGTGGAGGCCGCACGCGAACAAGTGGGCAAGGTGATCCACGCGCAGTACACCACCGTGATGCACCCGCCGCTGCTCGAGTTCACCGAGCGCCTGGGGGAGGTGCTGCCCGCGGGGTTGGACTCCCTGTTCTTCGCCAATTCGGGGTCGGAAGCCGTGGAGGCCGGCATCCGCTTGGCACGCATGGCCACCGGTCGTCCCAACATTGCGGTGTTCCAGGGTGGGTTCCACGGCCGCACGGTGGCGGCGGCCTCCCTGACGACCGCCGGGACCAAGTTCTCCGCCGGTTTCTCGCCGCTCATGGCCGGCGTGCACATGTCCGCGTTCCCCTATGCCTACCGCTACGGCTGGGACATGGACACCGCCGTGGACTTCGCGTTGCAGGAACTCGACTACCTGCTGATGACACGTACCGCGCCCCAGGACACCGCGGCGTTCCTCATCGAACCCGCACTGGGGGACGGCGGCTATATCCCCACGCCCCCGCGGTTCCTCGAGGGACTGCGGGAACGGGCGGACTGCCACGGCATCCTCCTGATCTTCGACGAGGTGCAGGCCGGCGTGGGCCGCACCGGCAAGTACTGGGGGCACCAGCACTCCACCGCCTCCCCGGACATCCAGATCATGGCCAAGGGCATCGCCTCCGGCTTCCCTATCTCCGTGATCGCGGCCTCCACCGAGCTCATGTCCCAGGGGTGGCCCGGTTCCCAGGGCGGGACCTACGGCGGTAACGCGGTCTCCGCCGCGGCGGGTGTGGCCACCCTGCGGGTCGTGGAGGAGGAGGGCCTGGTCGAGAACTCCCGGGTGCGCGGTGAGCAGCTCCGAGCCGGGCTGGAGGAGATCAAGACCCGCTACCCGGTCATCGGGGACGTGCGCGGCTTGGGGCTGATGCAGGGCATCGAGTTCACCGCCGAGGACGGGTCACCGGACGCCGCCACCGCCGCGGCGGTCCAGCAGGCCACGGTGGACCAGGACCTCCTCACCCTCACGTGCGGTCCCGCGGGCAACGTGGTCCGGTTGATCCCCGCGCTCGTGGTCACCGAACGCGAGATCGAGCAGGGTCTCGAGCGGTTCGACGCCGCTCTGGCCGCCGTCACGTCGCCGTCCGGCGCGACCACCGGGGGCCGAGGGAGCCGATGACGGCCGCGCCGGTCACCGAGCACGCCGTGATCTCCCGGTTGCGCGGCTCGGGTGTGGAGGTGGACGCGTCCGAGCGCCGCACCTCCGAGTACGCCTACGACGCCTCGAATTACCGCGTGCGTCCGCTGGCCGTGGTGTTCCCGCGCACCGTGGACGACGTCGTGGCCACGGTGCGCGCGTGCGCGGACACCCGCACCCCCGTGGTCAGTCGGGGCGGCGGGACGTCCATGGCGGGCAATGCGGTGGGCAGCGGCGTCGTCGTCGACTTCTCGCGGCACATGAACCGCATCCTGGAGATCGACCCGGGCGCGGGAACGGCCGCCGTGGAACCCGGTGTGGTCCTTGCGACCCTCACCCGCGAGGTCGAGGCCGCGACCGGTCAGCGGCTCACCTTCGCGCCGGACCCCTCGTCCAAGAACCGCGCCACGGTGGGCGGGGCCATCGGCAACGACGCGTGTGGCAACCACTCCGTGCGGTACGGGCGTACGAGCGATCACACGGTCGAGATCGACGTCGTGACCGCGGACGGTGCACGGCTCACTGCCACCGCGACCGGACTGCGCGCCACGAATCCCGACGACCGCGCCTCGGTGCTGCGGGCGAGCGAGCTGAGCGGCGAGCTGCGTGCGCTGGCCCGCGAGCACCTCGCGGCGTTCCGGCTCGAGCTCGGCCGGATCCCGCGCCAGGTGTCCGGGTACCACCTGCAGAACCTGCTCCCCGAGAAGGGCTTCGACATGGCCCGCGCCCTGGTGGGGTCCGAGGGGACGTGCGCGTTGATCGTGGGCGCGCGCATGCGGCTCGTCCCCAAGCCCACGAGCGCGCTGCTGGTCTGCCTGGGGTACGACACCGTGGTCGACGCCGCTCGTGACGTGACCACGATCCTCGAGTTCTCACCCGCAGCGGTGGAGGGTACGGACAAGGCCATCGTGGAGACCATGCGGTGGCGGCGCGGACCGGATTCCGTGACGGGACTGCCGGATGGCAATGCGTGGTTGTTCGTGGACCTGGACGGTGACACGCGCGAAGCCGTGGCCAGGCAGGCGGACGAGTTGCTCACACGACTCGGTGGGAACGGCCGCCTGGTGGAGGGGATCGCCGTCGCGGATCCCGAGGGACGTGCGAACCTGTGGCGGGTTCGCGAGGACGGCGCGGGGCTCTCGTCGCGGCTGGCCATGGGAGGTGAGTCCTGGCCGGGGTGGGAGGACTCCGCGGTGGCCCCCGAGAACCTGGCCGCCTACCTCGCCGAGCTGCGCACGCTGATGGGCGAGTACGACCTGGACGGTGTGATGTACGGGCACTTCGGCGCCGGGTGCATGCACATCCGCATCACGTTCGACCTGCGCACCGAACGCGGCCGCGAGGTGTACCGCGAGTTCACCCGGGACGCCGCCCGCCTGGTGGTGCGCCACGGCGGCTCGCTGTCCGGGGAACACGGGGACGGCCGGGCCCGTTCCGCGCTGCTGCCCCTCATGTATTCGCTCGAGGTGCTCGAGGCCTTCGCCGCGTTCCGGCGCGCATGGGATCCCGAGGGGCTGTTGAACCCGGGCTCGATCGTGGATCCGGCACCGATCGACGCTCACCTGGCACTGGGGGGCGTCCCGGGCCGGCAGTGGCGCACGAGCTTCGACCTGCAGCCGGTCGGCGCCGCGGAGACCGCCCGCGAATCGGGGCGGGACGCCCAGCCCGACCCCTGGGTGCACGCCGTCCAGGGGTGCATCGGTGTGGGGCGGTGCCGCGCGGACAGCGGTGGCGTGATGTGCCCCAGTTTCCGGGCCACGCGGGACGAGAAGGACTCCACGCGCGGGCGCGCCCGGGTGCTGCAGGACATGGTCCGCGGCGCTGCGACCGTGGCCGAGGGTTGGCGGTCCCACGACGCGCGCGAGGCCCTGGACCTGTGCCTCTCGTGCAAGGCGTGCGCCACGGACTGCCCCGCGGGGATGGACATGGCCACTTACAAGTCCGAGTTCTTCGACCACTACTACGCGCGCCGGCTCCGACCGCGCTCCCACTACTCCCTGGGCTGGCTGCCGCGGTGGCTCGGGATCGCGGGGCGGATCGCGCCGCTCGTCAATACGATCCTGGCCACGCCGCTGCGCGGACTCGCCGCACGGCTCGGCGGCCTCACCCCGCACCGTGCCCTGCCGCGATTCGCCCGTTCCGGGCAGTGGCGCCGGGAGGTCGACGACACCGCTCGGCCCGCTTTGCGCACCGGTGTCCCCTCCCAGCGCCCCGGTGTTCTGGCTCCCGCCGGGGCCCACGTCGCGGACGCGCCCGGTGGGCAGGACGTCGTGTTGTTCGTGGACACGTTCACCCGCGGTTTCCGGCCCGAGGTGGCCGGAGCCGCCGCGCGCGTCCTCGCCGGGGCGGGGGACGCGGTGGAGTGCTCGGCGGACGTGTGCTGCGGGCTGACCTGGATCTCCACGGGACAGCTGCGCACCGCCAAGAAGCTACTGACCCGTGCCGCGGCCGCGCTGGACGACGGGTCCGAGCGCCCCATCGTCGTCGTGGAACCCAGCTGTGCCGCGGCACTGCGCAAGGACCTGCCCGAACTCGTCCCCACGGAACAGGCGCGGCGGGTGGCACGGCGGGTCACGAGCTTCGCCGCCTACGTCGCGTCGTGGGCGGGTGAGCGGCACATGGCCCCACCGGCCGCGCCGGTACCGGGGCGCGCCGTGGTCCAGACCCACTGCCACGAGTACTCCGTGTTCGGCCCCGCGACCCAGCGCAGGGCCCTGGCCGTCGCGGGAGTGGCCGAGGTGAGCGAGGCGAACGGGTGCTGCGGCGTCGCGGGCAACTTCGGTTTCGAGGTCGAGCACTACGACGTCAGCATGCTCGTGGCCGAGACGTCCCTGGCGCCGGCACTGCGCGCGGCCGCACCGGACACCGCCGTTCTCACGGACGGGTTCTCGTGCGCGATGCAGGTGGGCCACGTGGATCCCGGCGCTCGCGGCCTGCACATCGCACAGATCCTGGACCCCGGACCCGCAGCGACCGGACCCCAGCCATCGGGCACCGCGTGATCAGGCCCACCGACACCCTCCGACATGTACCCACGACCGACGAAGGAAATCCCATGAGCGCACACACCACCCAACACCGCACCTCCCGGGCCGCCCTCGATGCGGTGGCCAAGGTCAGCACGGGCACGTTCATCGACGGCCAATGGGGTGAGGCCGCCTCCGGCGCCCGGTTCGACGTCGTCAATCCCGCGACCGAGGAGGTCATCGCCACGGTCGCGGACGGCGGCCCGGAGGACGCCCAGCGCGCGATCGAGACCGCGGGACGCGTGCAGAAGCAGTGGGCGGCCACACCCCCGCGCGAGCGCGGCGAGATCCTCCGCCGAGCCTATGAGTTGATCATGCAGCGCCAGGACGAACTGGCCCTCGTCATGACCACGGAAATGGGCAAGCCGCTCGCCGAGGCCAGGGGCGAGGTGGCGTACGCCGCCGAGTTCTTCCGGTGGTTCTCCGAGGAGGCCGTGCGGATCGGCGGTGATCAGACCATGACCGGGGACGGCAAGAACCGGATCATGGTGTCCAAGGAGCCCGTGGGGCCGTGCGTCCTGGTCACGCCGTGGAACTTCCCCCTGGCCATGGGCACCCGCAAGATCGGCCCGGCCGTGGCCGCGGGGTGCACCATGGTGTTCAAGCCCGCCAACCTCACCCCGCTCTCCTCGCTGGCCCTCGTGGACATCCTGATCGAAGCGGGACTGCCCCGCGGGGTGCTCAACGTGGTGTGCACCAAGAAGGCGTCCTCGGTCGTGGGCCCGTGGATGTCCAGCGGGATCGCCCGGAAGGTCAGTTTCACCGGATCCACCGAGGTGGGCGTGCGGCTGTTGGAACAAGCGGCGCAGCACGTGATGCGCTCCTCGATGGAACTGGGTGGCAACGCCCCGTTCATCGTCTTCGAGGACGCGGATCTGGATCGCGCCGTGGACGGCGCCGTGGCGGCCAAGATGCGCAACATGGGGGAGGCGTGCACCGCGGCCAACCGGTTGTTCGTGCACCGCTCGGTGATGAGCGAGTTCTCCCGGAAGCTCGCCGAACGGCTCGGGGCACTCTCGGTGGGCGACGGCGCCCAGGACGGCACCGACGTCGGGCCCCTCGTGGAGGCCAAGGCGCTCGACAAGGTCCAGGAACTTGTGGCCGACGCCGTGGCCCGCGGCGCCACCGTGGAGTGCGGCGGCTCCCGCCCGGACCGGCCCGGATTCTTCTACGACCCCACCGTGCTGCACGGTGTGGACCCGGACTCCAAACTGATGAGTGAGGAGATCTTCGGTCCCGTTGCGCCGGTGATCCCGTTCGACTCGGAGGACGAGGTGCTCGAACTGGCCAACGACACGCCGTGGGGACTCGTGGGCTACCTGTTCACCCAGGACGTGGATCGCAGCTTCCGCGTGAGCGACGCCCTGGAGGTCGGGATGGTGGGCCTGAACACGGGCATCGTCTCCAATCCCGCGGCACCGTTCGGCGGCGTCAAGGCGTCCGGGCTCGGACGCGAGGGCGGGCGCGTGGGGATCGAGGAGTTCCTCGAGTACAAGTACGTGGCCGTGCCGCGCGGCTGAGCTGGGGGCGGGTCAGTCGTCGCTCGAGGTCAACCGCATCACGGCGTCGCGCATGTGCTCGAGCAGCAGCGCGTCCACGCGGGGAGCGTCGCCCGCCCCGATGGCCTCCGTGATCTCGCGGTGCTCCTCCAAGCGGAAACTGTGCGACGCGTACCGTGTTTCCAGAGCGGTCATGCACATGCGGGTCTCGACCATGAGGGTGTCGTGCATGCGGATCAGACGGGGACTGCCCGAGAGTTCCACGAGCAACGCGTGGAACTGCACGTCCGCTTCCGTGAGCGATGCGGTGTCCCCGTGATCGATCGCCCGGGACATCGCCTCGACCTTCTCACCCAGACGCTGTGCCGCAGCCTCCGGATCGGTCGTGATCACCCGGGCGGCCGCCGCGCGCTCCACGGCGCCGCGGGCGAGATAGAGGTCCCGGACATCGTCGTCGGTGATCTGCGTGACGAACACCCCACGGTTGCGCACGCTGAGCAGAAGGCCTTCCTGGGTGAGGCGCTGCATGGCCTCGCGCAACGGACCCCGACTCACGCCCAGGGCGCGGCTCAACTCCATCTCGTTGAGTTGTTGGCCGGGGGCCAGCTCGCCCGCACCGATGGCTTGACGCAATTGCCGGGCCAACAAGGACGGGGTGGTTTCCTGTACCACGGGTCGCAGCAGATTGCCGGGCATGGCCGCCTCCGGTCCTGGCAGACCCGAAGGTCCGCGTATCCAAGTCTTACGTATCGCACAGCCTATGGGTAGGATTGTCGACAATCAAACGGTCCACGGGCCGCCAGGCTCCATGATCTCTCGATGCCGGACCGATCCCGGGCGCGCCGACGCCCACCGATTGCACCATGGAGGTTTCCATGAATTCGCAACATCAATCCGATCTGCCCCGCGAATCGCGGGACCCGCGCGACATGACGTCCCCTGCGGCGTCGTCACACCCGGAACCGGACGCGAGTACCGTGCGCCGCGCGGTGGCCGCCTCCGCGATCGGTAATGCCACGGAGTGGTTCGACTACGGCGTGTACGCCGTGTCGGTCGTGTACATCACCCAGAACTTCTTCCCGGGGGAGGCCGGCACGCTGCTGGCTCTGAGTACGTTCGCCCTGTCGTTCCTGGTCCGCCCTCTGGGCGGACTGTTCTGGGGCCCGCTCGGTGACCGGTTGGGACGCAAGAAGATCCTTGCGTTGACCATCATCCTGATGGCCGGTGCCACGTTCTGCATCGGCATCCTGCCCACCCACGCGACCATCGGCTTCGTGGCACCCGTCCTGCTCGTGCTGCTGCGTGTGATCCAGGGCTTCTCGACCGGCGGTGAGTACGGCGGTGCCGCCACGTTCATGGCCGAGTACGCCCCGGACAAGAAGCGCGGCTTCCTGGGCAGCTTCCTGGAGTTCGGCACCCTGGGCGGTTTCGCGCTGGGTTCACTGATCGTGTTGATGGGCGAGGTGACCCTGGGCAACGACGCCATGATGGAGTGGGGCTGGCGGATCCCCTTCCTGCTGGCCGGCCCGCTGGGCCTGATCGGCCTGTACCTGCGGTCCAAGCTGGCGGATTCGCCCGTGTTCCTGGAGCTCGAGGAAGCCGGCCACTCGGAGGAATCCGCGGGCATGGCCCTCAAGGAACTGGTCACCACCTACTGGAAGCCCATGCTGATCATGGCCGGGTTGGTCGTGTCCGTGAACGTGGTCAACTACACGCTGCTGAGCTACATGCCCACCTACCTCGAGGGTCAGACCGAGATGTCCTCGCAGACGGTGCTGACCATCATGTTCATCGCGCAGTTCGCCATGATGCTCGTGATCCCGTTCGCCGGGAAACTCTCCGACAAGCTTGGGCGCAAACCCATGTGGTACTTCTCGCTCATCGGTCTGATCGTGATGTCCATCCCCATGTACATGCTCATGGCCAACGGCTTCTGGTGGGCACTGCTGGGCTTCGCGGTGCTGGGGTTGCTCTACATCCCCCAGTTGGCGTGCATCTCCGCCACGTTCCCGGCGATGTTCCCCACGCAGGTGCGTTACGCCGGGTTCGCGATCACCTACAACGTGTCCACGGCGATCTTCGGCGGCACCGCACCGCTGGTCAACGAGGCGCTCATCGAGGCGACCGGCAACCCGCTGATCCCCGCGTTCTACATGATGGGCGCATGCGTGATCGGCCTGATCGCCGCCAAGTTCATGAAGGAGACCGTGGGGGCGTCCCTGCGCGGCACGGAGATCCCGGAGACGGGCAAGATGCCCGTGGTCGCCCGGCGGTAGCCGGTCCGTTCAGCGGGACAGCAGACGCAACGCGGTCAGGGTGTACGCCCTGGCCGCTTGCGAAAGTTCTTCCACGCTCACGGACTCGTCCACCTGGTGCGCCTGGTCGTTGAGTCCTCCGGGTCCCATGACCACCGTGGGCACGCCGTGGTCCCGCGCGATGAACCCGCCGTCGCACGCGGCCGTCCACCCGCCGATCGACGTTGCGCCGCCCGCGTCCGCCACGGCGTCGTGCACGGTGGTGACGAGTTCGTGCTCTCGGTCGGTGCGGAAACCCGGCATGGACATGGTGATTTCCACGTCCAGGGAGATCCCGTCGCCGGTGATCCCCGCACGGTCCACCGCCGCACGCAGCTCGGCGACGATGCGCTCGGGGTCCTCACCCGGCATGAGCCTCCGGTCCAACCACACGTGACAGGACGGCGCCACCATGGAGGTGGCCCGGCCGCCCTCGATCTTGCCCACGTTCCACGTGGGCGACCCCAGCAGCGGATCGCTGCGGCGGGCGTGTTCCTCGTGGTCCCGCCGGATCAGGCGCAGCAGGGCCGCCGCGGCATCGATCGCGTTGCGCCCGTCGGCGGGGCGCCCCGAGTGCGCGGGGACCCCGGTGATCTCGACCTCGAGGTACGCGTCCCCACGACATGCGATCACGGTCTGCAGGTCGGTCGGTTCGGCCACCACGCAGCCGAGGAACGCACGCCCCAGCCCGCGCGCGGTGAGTTGCCGGATCCCGAGACCCAGGTCCTCCTCGTCCACGGTGGACGACAGCCTCACGGGTCCGGACAGGCACACACCCGAGCGGCGCAGGGCGTCCATGGCACACAGCACCGAGGCGAGCCCGCCCTTCATGTCCGTGGCCCCGCGCCCGTACAGCCGGTCGCCGTCGACCACCGCGTCGTACGGCGCCCGCATCCACCCGGGCCCCGCGGGCACGACGTCCGAGTGGCCCAGGAACAGCAGCCCCGGCCCGTCCGCCACGGGACCGCCCACGGGCAGGTCCACGTCCACGTTCGGCCGACCGGGGGACACGACGTCGCTGCGAGCAGTCAATCCGCGCTCGCTCGCCGCTCGCTCCAGGACGTGGGCGGTGTCCTCCTCGGTGCCCCCGGGGTTCTCGCCGGCGGCATTCACCAGGGCGCACGTGAGGTCCACGAGCTCGTCCGTGTCGATGAGGTCGAGCACGGCCTGCTCCTGCGGGCTGCACCGCACGCCGTCGCGGCTCATGATGGGTCTCCTTATCCAGTCCGAACGGGTGGCGCTGCGCCGAGGTGGCCGGGTCGGAGCTATCGGTCGAGCTCTCCCCGGGCGATGTCCAGGGCCCGGGCGAGTCGCTGCAGTCCCTCCTCGATGCGTTCGGGGGTGCTCGAGGCGAAACACAGCCGGAACGCGTCCTGGAACCGCCCCGAGGGTGAAAGCGCCGGGCCCGGGATGAACGCGACCCCCTCGGCCAACGCGATCTCGAACAATCGCGAGGAGGGCACCCGTGCGTCGTCGCCCTGCAGGGTGACCCACAGGAAGAAGCCGCCGTCCGGGTCCGTGGTGCGGACTCGATCGCCCAGGTGGGCGGCGATGGAGGCGTCCATGGCCTCTTTGCGGCGCTTGTACTCGGTGCGCAACCCGGCGAGGTGCTCGTCGTAGCCGCCGCGGGCGATGTACTCGGCCACGATGTGCTGGGCGGGGACGTTCGCGCACGTGTCCATGGCCTGCTTCCCGGCGATCAGCAGCTCGCGCAGCCGGGGATCGGCGTCGACCCAGCCCACCCGCAGGCCCGGGGCCAGGATCTTGGAGAACGTGCGCACCGAGAAGACCAGGGGGTCGTCCGGGCTGAGATCGCGGAACCCGGGGACGGGATCGCCGGAGAAGCGCAGCTCGCCGTACGGGTCGTCGTCGAGGATCATGGCGCCCCACGTGTGCGCGAGATCGAGCAGGCGGCGCCGTCGGGATTCGCTCAGGGTGGTGCCGGACGGGTTCTGGAAGTTGGGGATCGTGTAGATCATCCGGGGCGTGCGGCCCGTTTTGGCCACGAGCGTCTCGAGGGCGTCGACGTCCATGCCGTCGTCGTCCACGGGGACCTCCAGGACGTCCGCGCCGTAGCTGAGCGCCGTGCCGGAACCGTTGGTGTAGGTGGGGCTCTCCACGACCACCAGGTCACCGGGGTCCACGAACAGCTTGAACGCGAGATCCAGACCCTGCATCCCGCCGGAGGTGATCACGATGCGCTCCGGATCGGAGGCACTGTCCGAGAAGTGGTTCACGACCGTGTCGATCAGGTCCGGTTCACCCTCGGTGGCGCCGTATGTGAAACTGGCGTCCGTGAGGATCTCCCCGGCGATCCGTCGGAACTCCTCCGTGGGGATCACCTCCGCCGCGGGAGCGCCCATCGCGAAACGCACGATGTCGTGGGTCTGGGCGGCCAGCAGCGAGGTGGACGAATCGATGACCGAGCCCACGAGCCCGTCCGAGCGGGACGCGAGCGGGAGCAGGCCCTGGGTGACCGGTCCCGAGACACCCGCGGTGGGGCAGGGGTCCAGGGACCGGACGGTGGTGACGTGCGGGGTCATGGTCATGAGCTCACTTCCTGATGATCTGGCGGGGGAAGGACGTGAAGGTCTCCACCCCCGTGCTGGTCACTCGGATGGTCTCCGAAACTTCGTAGCCGTATCCCGTCATCCACATGCCGCAAATGAGGTGGAAGGTCATGTTCTCCTCGAGGGCCGTCTCGTCCTCGGAGCGGATGCTGATGGTGCGCTCGCCCCAGTCCGGCGGGTACCCGATGCCCACGGAGTACCCCAGACGGCTGGGCTTCTCGAGCCCGTACGAGGCCAGTTTCCAGTTCCAGGCGCTCGCCAGCTCACGGATGGGGACGCCCGCGGCGGTCGCGTCCAGGACGGCGCGCAGACCGTCGGCGACCGCCTCCTCCAAGCGGTCCATCGCATCGCTCGGGGGACCGAGGGTCACGGTGCGCGCCAGGGGGACGTGATATCTCCGGTGCACACCGCTCAACTCGACCACCACGGCGTCGCCGCTGCGCAGGACACGGTCGGACCACGTGAGGTGGGGTGTGTCCGCGGACGCACCGGTGGGCAGCATGGGCACGATGGCCGGGAAGTCACCCCAGGCCTCGCCGTCCCCCTCCGCCTGGGCGGCCGCGATGCGGGCGGCCACCCTGTTCTGCGGGACCCCGGGTTCGATCGCGTCGATCGCCGCGGTCATGGCCGCGGTGGTCACCCGCGAGGCCACGTGCATGTAGTGGATCTCGGCGTCCGACTTCACGGAGCGAACCCAGTTGACCAGTTCGAAGCAGTCGACCAACGACCATTCGGGGATGGCATTGACCAGGGCCCGGTAGCCCTTGGGGGAGAAGAAGTGGGCGTCCATCTCCAGGCCCACGCAGCCGTGCGCGGACGGGGCGATCTGTCCGCGGCGCCGCAGGGCGAAGGCCACCCAGTCGAAGGGGTGCAGGTGGGGGCGCTGCACATAGCGTTCGGGGTACCCGATGATTTGGTGTTCGGGCAGCCAGGAGGTGCGAAAGGCGCCCCGGGCGTCCATCTCGCGCAGGAACAACAGGATGTCGCCTTCGGCGGGGACGAACAGCATCTGCGGGACGTAGAAGGACCACGCGTCGTAGCCGGTGAGGTAGAAGAGGTTGGCCGGATCCGTGACGATCAGGGCGGACAGTCCCTGGTGCGCCATCTTCTCGCGGACGCGGTGCAGACGGTGCGCGTATTCCTGCTCGGAGAAGAGGGGCTCACGGACGTCGGGGGAGCCCGATCCGGCATCCGTGGACACCGGATCGGGGGAACCATGATTCTCGGTCTCATCCCACGGGTTCATGGTTCATGATTGAAAAAAATCCGCCTATTGTCAACAATCCGGCGATCGGCTCGCACCTGGCCGCGGCCGAGTAGACGACCCGTGGGGGTCTGGTAGTCGACCTCCTGGCCGCCCACGAAGGTCTTGCGGATCTTCCCGGAGAGCACCTTGCCCTGGTACGGCGTGATGGGGTTCTTGTGGTTGAGGGCCTTGGCGTCCACCACGAAGCTCTCGTCCTGCGCGAACACGGCCATGTCCGCGTCGTACCCCAGGGACAACCAGCCCTTGGAGCGCAGACCCACGCGCTCGGCCGGGCGCGTGGACATCCACTGCAACACGCGGCCCAGACCCACGCCGCGGCGTCGTGCCTCGGCCCAGAGCAGGGACAGCCCGAGCTGCAGGGAGGACACGCCGCCCCACGCGACCTCGAAGTCCCCGTTGCCCAGGTCTTTGAGCTCGAGCGTGGAGGGGTAGCGGTCCGAGACGATGTCGTCGATGGTGCCGTTCACCAGCCCCTCCACAGCATCTCCCGGGTGGAGACTTCGCGCACGGGTGGGCAGCACTTGAACGCGGTCGCGCCGTCCGGGATCTCCTCCGTGTGCACGATCAGAAGCGAGTTGAACGTCTTGATCTCCGCGAGCGCCTCCGCCATCTCGTCCGCCCCCAGGTGGGGGAACTCGTCCACCCCGGAGTGCAGCAGGAAGCACTTGAAGTCGTACACGCCGTCATCGCGCGGGGGCGCAGGTCCTCCTTGTTGCCGGGGACGGCGCCGCCCCGGAAGCCGATGTCCACGAACGCGTTCTGCGCCGCGAACAGCCGCTCGTACTCCAGGGCGGGCACGTTCACGGTGGCGGGCACGGAGTTCAGGGGCATGCGCCTGCTCCACCGTCGCCCGCACCCGCTCGTTCGCGCGCTCCTCGTCGACCTCCGGGTCTGCGGTCGCCCCGGGCCGGGGGCTCTTGTTCCGGGCGGACTCCGGGGTCTTCTTCTGACGTGAACCGTGCTGCGGGGAGGCATTCGTGGAAGGGGTGCCCTTCCGCTGGCGCGTTCCGGCGCTCGTGGCCGGGCGGTGCGGTGCGTGAGGGGCGGCTCGCTCTCGAGTGCCCGTGGAAATGGAAAGCTCCGTCACTGTGAGGCGATGCGGCGACCGACCTCCCGGAGCAGGCGGGGTGCCTCTCGCATCGACGTTTCTGGGTCCGCTGCAAGCGCGCGCAGTTCGTGGACGGCGGCGAACCCCGCCTCGCGAAGTGTCGCGGCATCCAGGGTGGTGCGCCCGCACACGGCCACCACGGGCACGCCGTGGCGCCGCCCCACGTGCAGCACGCCCAGCGGCGTCTTCCCGCCGAGACTCTGCTCGTCCAGGCTGCCCTCGCCGGTGAGCAGCAGGTCCGCACCGGCCACGGCTGCATCGAGCCCCACAAGGTCGAGCACGACGTCGATCCCCGGCCTGCGCCGCGCCCCCAGCACCGCGAGTCCCGCGTATCCGACGCCGCCCGCGGCCCCCGCGCCGGGGGCATCCGCGGCCTGGCGGGCCGGGTCGCCGAGCGCGTCCCCGAGGCGGTCGCGGAACACGGCCAGGGCGGCGTCGAGGTCCAAGACGTCTTGTTCGGAGGCGCCCTTCTGCGGGCCGAAGACCGTGGCGGCACCGTGCGGGCCGAGCAGAGGGTTGTCGACGTCCGCGGCAAGCACGAACTCGACGTCCCGGATGCGTGGGTGCAGCTGTGCGGCATCCACGTGATACAACTCGGCGAGCGCCGCGCCGCCAGTGGGCAGGTCGCGGCCGTTCACGTCCAGCAGGCGCAGCCCCAGCGCGGCGAGCATCCCCGCGCCGCCGTCAGTGGTCGCGCTGCCACCCACGCCGAGCAGCACGCGGGTGCAGCCGGCATCGAGCGCGGCGGCCACGAGCTCGCCCGTGCCGCGGCTCGTGGCGGTGCGGGGTGCGAGCACGGGGCGGCCGCCCTGGATGGGGAGGACAGCGAGGCCCGAAGCCAACGACATCTCCACCACGGCCTCGTCTCCGCGTCGACCCCACGCGGCGGGGACGGGACCTCCCGCGGGTCCGGTGACGGTGAGGTCGTGGCGCTCGAAGCCCGCGTCCAGGGCGGCGTCGAGCGTCCCCTCTCCGCCGTCGGCGACCGGGAGGACCTCCACGACGGCGTCCGGGCGCACCTCGGCGATGCCCGCCGCAAGCTCGGCCGCCGCCTCGTGGGCGGTCACCGACCCCTTGAACTTGTCCGGTGCCACGACGACGCGCACGGTGTCCTCCTTCTGGGGATGTCCGGTTTCGGGACCATTCCAGCACAACGCCGCCCACGCGGTACCCGCTCGCTCGGCACCTGTTCACGTGGCACCCGCCCGGCGTGCCCGCCCGCTCGGGGCCCGGCCACGCGGTGCTCACCCGCGCGGCCTCTGTGGGTGGGGTCGGTTTGGGGGCTCACGCGCGCCGGTCGCGGGGGAGCCACGCGAAGGGGTCGTCCTGGGAGGGGACGTACTCCAGCGCCACCGGTCCGTGGTAGCCGTGCTCGTGGGCCCGGGCCACCCACCGGAGCAGCGGCAGATCGCCCGTGCCCGGCTCGTGGCGGCCGGGTGCATCCGCGAGCTGGATGTGCCCGAACTCCGCGGCGTGCCGTTCGATCAGGGCCTCGACGTCCTCCCCGTTGACCGCCAGGTGATAAAAGTCCGCGAGCAGCTTCACGTTCGGGCAGTCCACGCGGTCGAGCACGGCCATGACGTCCGCGGCGGTGCGCAGAGGATACGTCGAGGCGCCGGAGAGCGGTTCCACCAGGACCGTCCCGCCGAAGACCGCGACCGCGTCCGCGGCGTACCGGAAGTTCTCGACGGCGGCGTCGTCCTGCTCGGCCACGGGCACGTCCGGCAGGCGGTTGCCGTGAAGGGCGTTGAAGGCCCGGCAGCCCGTGGCCCGGGCCACGCGTACCAGGGAGTCCACGCCTCGCCGGAACTCATCCGTGCGCATTGGGTGGGAGAGGACTCCCCGCTCACCGGCGGGCATGTCCCCGGCAAAGAAGTTCAGGCCCGTGAGCTGGATGTTCGCGTCCTCCAGCGACCGGGCGAAGTCCTCGATCTCCCTCTCGGACGGGGTGGTGGCGGGGAACGGCCACCAGAACTCGACCGCGGAGAAGCCTGCGCGCGCCACGGCGGCGGGGCGCTCCAGCACGGGCAGGTCGGTCAGCATGATCGAGGCGTTCACGGTGTACCGCACGGTGGGCCCTCCCCGGGGCGGTGACGCGGCCGCCCCGTTTTCTTACGCCTTGATTCCATGGAGTGAAATTTGAGTTCTGATGAATGAAAAGTTATCGACCGGGTGTGATGCGCGTCAACCCGTGGTGTGAGATTTGGGAGCTGAACGGTGCGACGTCGTCTCACGGTTTTCTCCAGGACTTCCCCCGCACCACGGAGCAGGCGGGCGGTCGCCCCGAGCCCGGGCGCCTGCACGCACCGCCCGGCGTCCCCCACGAGCCGCGCTCGGACACGAGCAACAGGCTCTACAACGTGGACCTCGCTCCCACCAGCCGTTACGGGCGCACGTGGAGCGCGTACAGCATCTTCACCATGAGGGCCAACGACGTGCACTCCCTGGGCAACTACGGGCTTCGCCATCGGCCTCTTCGCCCTCGGACTCGGTGCGTGGCAGGTGCTCACGGTCCTGGGTGTGGGCGCGCTGCAGGTGCTCGCGTCCCTAGCGCTGCTGATCCTGCCGTGGAACCTCTACACCTCGCCCGTGGTGATCGTGTGCTTCCTGGGTGGGCTGGGCGCCGCTGCTCTGGTCGCTCTTCGGGATCATCATGGTGGACTACTGGCTGATCCGCCGCTCCAGCGTGAACGTGCCCCAGCTCTCCATGGACACCCACGACGGCGAGTACGTCTACCGCGGCGGCGTGACCCCCGGGCAACCGGGGCGTTCGTCCCCACGATACTGGCCTCTCTGGCGGTCGCCCTGCTGCCCGTCTTCCAGGCTGTCGGCGAGTTCTCGTAGTTCATTGGGGCCGACCTGGGCGCCCTGTGCTACCTGGTCACCGCCAAGCGCGAGCTCGAGTGCACCGACCAGCACGGTGAGGCCATCGTGGCCGCCACTTCGCACCGACCCTGCGTCTCGCACGAGATCGCGCCCAACGACGCCGCCGCGGGCTCCCTCCCACTTGCCCCGCAGGGTGGAGCACGGCGTCGTCGTGCGAAGGGAACGTGAAGTCCTACCTCGCCGCGGTGGGGGTGATGGACGCGGTGCTGACCTACGACCCGCCCTTCACCCCTGTGATCCAGGCCAGGTTCGGCGAGCACCGGTGGGAAGGTCTGCAGGAGCTCCTCGACCAGCCCGTCGTGGACATCCCCAGGTGGCCGCTTCCATCGCCATCTTCATGAGGCGCAGCTACACCGGGAGTGAGCACCCTGGGCCGCACCGTGCCGCTCATCGAGGACCGGTTGCAGCTGGCCGGGCTGATGAGCGCTGCGCGTCCGTGCGGGCGCCGAACACCTCCGTGCTGGACCTGGAGCGTGATGAGAACGCGGCGGTCGAGACGATCGTCGCTGAAGCGCAGCGGGCCATCGAACAGGGCCGCAGCCGAGGTGGTTGTCCTCGGCTGCGGCGGGATGGCCGCCCTTGAGCACGCCGTGCACGAGCGGTGCGGCGTGCACGTGATGGACGGCGTGGCTGCCGCGGTCACCGTGGCGCAGTCGCTGGTGTGGCTGGGGCTGAGGACCTCCAAGGTCCGCACGTACGCGACCCCTCTGCCGAAGGACCTGAAGGGTTTCCCATTCGGGCGGTGAGGCCGGCTCGCGTCCTGCGCTTCCGACTACTTCCGGGGGAAGCCCCCGGCCCGGAGGGCCGCGGCGATCAAGGCCGGTTGACCGAACAGCCGGGCCAGCCGCTTGGCATCAGTGTCCAGATTGAATGCGTCGTGCCGCTCGGCGTACTGGCTGATGTTGCCGGGGAAGATCGCGGCGTAGAACGCGGCCAGACCGGCGCCCACGGCTGCGCGCTGCCTGGGCAGCGCCAACAGTGCGGCACCAAAGGCGATCTCCACCACACCGGAGGCCAGAACCACGGTGTCCTTGTCCATGGGGAACCAGTCCGGAACCTGTGCCTGGAAGTCCTCCCGGGCAAAGGTCAGGTGGGATATGCCCGCGGTGGACATGAACGCTCCCAGGGCCAGGCGCACTGCCGTCTCCGTCGCAGTGGGCTTGGGAGACGGTGCGGTCAGGGACTGCAGAGCCTTGGTAATGCGAGCCATAGTGCAAACCTCTCTCGTGGTGGGCGCCGGGCGGGTGTCAGCCGGCAACGCGCACCAGCTTGGTGTTGGCGAACTCGGTGAAGCCCCAGCGGCCCAGCTCACGGCCGTAGCCGGAGCGGCGCACGCCGCCGAAGGGCAGGCCCGCCTTCGTCGTCGCGTGCTCGTTGACGTAGGCCATGCCCACCTCCAGACGACGCGCGACTTCCTCAGCCTTCGCCTCATCCTTGCTCCACACGGAGCCGGAGAGACCGAAGTCGGAGTCGTTGGCAATCTCCACCGCCTCGTCCACCGAGTCGTAGGAGTAGATCACTGCCACCGGACCGAAGATCTCCTCCTTGAACGCATCCATCTCCCGGGTCACACCGGTCAGTACCGCCGGGGACATCCACGCCCCGTCCTTATCCAGAGCCCTACCACCGGTGTGCAGGGTTGCACCCTGCTCCACCGCACGCTCGACCTGGGACACGGCGTCGTCACGGCCCTGCACGGAGGACAGGGGGCCGATCTCGGTGTCCTCCGCCAGCGGGTCCCCCACCGGCATGCCCTCGACGGTCTCGACGACCGTCTGCACGAACTCGTCGAACATGCCGGCGGGCACCAGGATGCGCTTGGGCGAGTTGCAGGCCTGGCCTGCGTTGCTCATCCGCGCCGTTGCCACGGTCGTAGCGGTCTCCTTCACGTCCACATCGTCGAGCACGATCAGCGGGTCGGACCCGCCGAGCTCCAGAACGCTCTTCTTCAGGTTCTGCGCGGCCGTGGTGGCCACCGCGGCACCGGCGCCCTCGCTGCCGGTCAGGGACACGCCCCGCACCCGCCGGTCCTCGATGATCGTGGTCACCTGGTCGGTGCTCACGAACAAGTTGATGTAGGCGTCCTCCGGGATACCCGCGGCGTGCAGGATTTCCTCGATCAGCTCACCCGTCCGGGCGCAGATGGAGGCATGCTTGAGCAGAATGGTGTTGCCCAACATGAGGTTCGGGGCCGCGAAACGCGCCACCTGGTACTGCGGGAAGTTCCACGGCATGACACCCATGAGCACACCGATGGGCTCGGTGACGACCACGGACTTGGCGTCGTCACCCACGTCCAGGGTCTCCTCCTCCAGCAGGCCCTCGCCGTGGTCGGCGTACCACTGGTAGATCGATGCCGAGAGTGCGACCTCTCCCTGCGCCTGGGCGAAGGGCTTGCCCATCTCGGTGCTGATCGCGCGCGCGAGCTCGTCCCCGCGGTCCTGGAACGCCTGGGCGACACCGGCCAGCGCTTTGGCGCGGTCAGCGGCCGGGGTCTTGCGCCAGGAAGCGAATGCGGTGTCGGCGCGCTCGATCGCGCGGCTGACATCAGCATCGGTGGCCGAGGTGAACTCCTGCTCCACAATGCCGGTGGCGGGATTCTCCGTACGGAAAGCCATGATGACTCCTCACTCATCTCGATGAAACTCATCAATAACAGCGGGGAGGTGTCCGCGGATATTCCCGGCTCCTCGAAACGCCCCGCACGGTGGGGCATTCGAGGATGGGCTGGGCGAGCAACGGCCGGGTCCATGTTGTTCTGTCTGCGGATATGGTCCCCTGTGAAAGGAGTGACGTGACAAGGCCACGGCGGGGGTCTAGAGTCACGGCCCATGACTACCAATGTTGCTGCCTACCAGGCCGTCGCCTCCGACGCCCCGCTGGAGAAGGGCACCATCGAGCGCCGGGACCTGCGCCCGGACGATATCCGCATCGAAATCGAGTTCGCCGGCATCTGCCACTCCGACATCCACACCGTGCGCGAGGAGTGGGGACCGATCGAGTTCCCCATGGTCCCGGGACACGAGATCATCGGCCGCGTCACCGAGGTCGGTTCCGAGGTCACGAAGTTCTCGGTCGGCGAGCGCGCGGGCGTCGGCTGCCTGGTCGACTCCTGCCGCGAGTGCGAGTGGTGCCTGAAGGGCGAGGAGAACAACTGTCCGAAGGCCGTGGGCACCTACAACGGCAAGGACCGCTTCGACGGGCGCCCCACCGACGGCGGGTACTCGACCGAAATCCTCGTCTCCGAGGCCTTCGCGCTGCACATCCCCGAGAACCTGGACCCGGCCGCGACCACGCCGTTGCTGTGCGCGGGCATCACCACGTACTCCCCGCTACGGACGTGGGGCGTCACCGAGGGCTCCAAGGTGGCCGTGGTGGGCATGGGCGGTCTGGGCCACGTGGCCGTGAAGCTCGCCGCCGCCATGGGCGCGGAGGTCACCGTGATCAGCCAGACCCGCTCCAAGGAGGAGGACGGCCGCCGCTTCGGCGCCACCGACTGGATCGCCCGCAAGGAGGATCCCGAGGCCCTCAAGAACCACAAGGGCGAGTTCGACGTCATCATCAACACCGTCTCCGCCCACGTGGACGTGCAGGAGTTCATGGCCACCCTGCGCCCGCACGGTGCCATGGTCCTGCTGGGGCTGCCCACCGAGGCCCTGGAGGTCAGCGCGGGCTCGCTCATCGGCGGCCGCAAGTCCCTCACGGGCTCCAACATCGGCGGCATCCGCGAGACCCAGGAGATGCTGGACTTCTGCGCCGAGCACGGTGTCACCGCGGAGATCGAGCTGATCAGCGCCGAGGACATCAACGAGGCCTACGACCGCGTGGTGGACTCGGACGTCCGCTACCGCTTCGTGATCGACGCGAAGACCATCTGAACACCCGCGCAGCACGCACAACGCCCCGGACCACTACGGCCCGGGGCGTTGTGCGTGCACGGGGCCGTGTCCCGCCCCCGTGTAGATTGTGGAGCCGCTCCCGTCCGCTGAAAGCACCCCTGAACACGGGCCTGACACATTGACAGGGAAGGCACCACGACGCAGTCCGCCGGCACCGGATCGACCTCGACCACCCGGGGCAAACGTCAGATGCGGTTCCTGACGGTGGGTGGCATCTGCTACCTCACCACCATCGGCATCAACGTCCTCCTCAAGTGGACGGTGCTGGAGGAGAAGCCCACCAATGCGCTGCTCATCGCCACCACGATCGCCAGCGTGGTCTCCTGTTCGCCGAACAAACGGTGGACCTTCAGCTCACGGGGGAGCAGGCACCCGGAAGCGGAGGCGTTCGTGTCCTCGACCGGTTCGGTGCGCAGCTTCTTGTGGACGCGGGCCACGAGATCGGGTGCCGCCGCGGCGTCGACCCCGGCGAGCTCGGCGAGGGCCGCGAGACCACCCGCTTCCCCGGCCGCCGACGACGCCGCGGCACCCCACTCGGCGGGCGTCCGCTCCGTGACGAGGTCCGCCAGGACGTAGCACGTGTGCACGGGCTGGCGGGTCCCGGAGTCCTTGGGGAGGAACCGTGCGAGGTCAGCGTCCGTGCCCGCGAGCAGCAGGTCCGCGCGGTGACCGAAGCCCGCTGGCGGAGAGGGTGCGGCCCCCGCCGCGCGGGGCGGTCGTGGCGGGGGCCGGGGTGGCGTCCAGGTGCGCCGGTGTTACTTGCTGCCTTCCATGAGGTCGTAGGCGGACAGCGTGAGGAACGCCGGGTAGTCCTCCCTGAGCACCATGTCCGAGATGAGCCGCCCGGCGGGCACGAACCACTTCTCGTAGTTCTCCTGGTCGATCTCACCGCGCAGCACCTCGAGCTGAGTGTCCAGTGCGTCGGAGACGAGCTCGCGCGTGGCGGTGTTGTTGGTGTCCGTGTAGACCACGCCGTTCTTGATCTGCTGCCAGATCTGCGAGCGGGAGATCTCCGCGGTGGCGGCGTCCTCCATCAGGTTGTGGATGGCCACCGCGCCGCTGCCGGACAGCCACACCGCCACGTAGCGGATGGCCACGTACAGGTTGGCGTTGAGCTCCTTCTCGGTGCGCTGGTCCCCCGCGGAGGGCACGTCCAGCAGCATCTCGGCGGTCACGTCCACGTCGGGGCGCTGGTGGTCCACCTGGTTGGGCTTCTCGCCGAGCACGCCGTCGAAGACCTCCTGGCACACGGGCACGAGGTCCGGGTGGGCCACCCACGAGCCGTCGAAGCCGTCATTGGCCTCGCGGGTCTTGTCGTTGCGGACCTTCTCGAACGCGGCCCGGTTGACCTCCTCATCCTTGCGGGACGGGATGAACGCGGCCATGCCACCCATTGCGAACGCGCCGCGCTTGTGGCACGTCTGCACCAGCAGGTCCGTGTACGCGCGCATCAGGGGAGCGGTCATGGTCACGGCGGAGCGGTCCGCCAGGATGAACTTCTCCCCGGCGTCGCGGAAGTACTTGATGATGGAGAACAGGTAGTCCCAGCGTCCGGCGTTGAGCCCGGAGGCATGGTCCCGCAGCTCGTAGAGGATCTCGTCCATCTGGAACGCGGCGGGGATGGTCTCGATCAGCACGGTCGCGCGAACGGTGCCGTGCTCGATGCCCAGGTAGTCCTCCGCGAACGTGAACACGTCGTTCCACAGTCGCGCCTCCAGGTAGGACTCCATCTTCGGCAAGTAGTAGTACGGCCCCTGGCCGTTCTCGATCAGCTGCTTCGCCGTGTGGAAGAAGTGCAGCCCGAAGTCCGTGAGGGAACCGGAACCGGTCCTCCCGTTGACCGTGATGTTGTACTCGGGCAGATGCCAGCCGCGCGGGCGCATGACCACCACGGCCAGGGGCACGTCCTCGCGGAGCTTGTACTCCTTGCCCTCCGGGGAGGTGAAGCCCAGGGTGCCGCGGGCGGCGTCGCGCAGGTTGGCGATCGCGTCCACCTGGTTGGCCCAGCTGGGGGAGGCGGCGTCCTCGAGGTCCGCGAGCCACACCTTGGCGCCGGAGTTCAGGGCATTGATGGCCATCTTCGCGGGCGACGCCGGTCCGGTCATCTCCACGCGCCGGTCCTGCAGGGCCGCGGGGGCCGGGGCGACCTTCCAGTCGCCTTCCCGAACCTCGCGCGTCTCGGGGAGGAAGTCCATGGTGCCGCTCTCGGCGGCCTTCGCGCGGGCGGTCTCGCGCTTGCCGAGCAGCTCCTCACGACGGTCCGCGAACTTCTCGTGCAGCGCCTCCACGAATGCGAGGGCGTCGGATGAGAGGATCTCGTTCGCGGCGGGGATGTTGTCGGGTGTGTTGTGGGTGATGCTCATGGGTTGCCTCCTGGATTTTCGGTGTAGTTTGTACTGCTCATTGCGGGTGCGGCAGGCCCTGCACTCGGTACGACGCCGCCGCACCCGGTCGTTCCCGTCAGCCGGCCTGGGGCCTCCGCCACGGACTTCACGGCCTCGGCCACGGCCGGGGCGACGTTCTTGGTCGAACACACTGGGGACGATGAAGCTCGCGTTGCGCTCGTCCTCGTGCACGCAGTCGGCGATGGCCCTCGCGGCGGCCGCGAGCACCTCTGAGGTGATCTCGCAAGCGCCCGCGTCCAGCAGCCCGGGGAAGGCCAGCACGCTGTTGATCTGGTTCGGGAAGTCCGGCCGACCGGTAGCCACGACGGTCGCGGGCTCGGCACCTTCCACGGGGGTGGACCTCGGGGTCCGGATTGGCCCTGGCGAAGACGATGGCGTCGTCGGCCATGGTCGCGATGTCGTTGCCGTCCAGGACATTGGGGGCGGAGACGCCGATGAACACGTCCGCGGCACCCACGCCGGAGACGACCACCTTGACGTCCTTCAACGCCTTGAACAGGGCGGCCTTGCCCTCCATGGCTGGCAGGGCCGCGGCTGGTCCGATGTCACCGAGGCCCAGTACCGCGGTGCCGTCCGTGACCACGGCCACGGTGTTGCGCTTGACGGTCAGCCGCCGGGCGTCTTTGGGGCTCTCTCGGACGGGTATGCACACGCGGGCCACGCCCGGTGTGTAGGCGCGGGAGAGGTCGTCACGGTTGCGCAGGGACACGCGCGGGGTGACCTCGATCTTGCCGCCCAGGTGGATCAGGAAGGTGCGGTCGGAGATCTTGTGGACCTTGACGCCGTCCAGGGCGTTGAGCGCGTCGCGCACCTCGTCCCGGTGCTCGGCGTTGTACAAGTTGCAGCGGATGTCCACGACGCTGTTGGGGAAAGACTCCACGATGTCCAGTGCGGTCACCTGGGCACCGGCGGCGGCCGCCGTGGTGATCTCGCTCGTGGAGTTGAAGGTCGCGGGCGCTTCCACGCGCAGGACCATGGAGTAGCCGGGGTTGGGAGCCGCCATGTGACGGGTTTCCTTCCGAGTCGAGCGGAACCGCGGTGGCCCGCTACCTATCCGTATTGTGGAAAATAAATTTCATTAATTGAATCCTAGGCGTAGAGTACGAGGCATGACAAGGTCTTCGTAAGACTTGTTTCACATTGCGGTCACCGTACGCGACCCCACGCGGGGCGGTGATCGCTCCGGCAGCAGAGGGAGAAGGGCCATGGCCGAAGGCAAGAGTGCGGGCGGCGTGCAATCGGTGGAGCGGGTCTTCGACCTGCTCAACATCATCACCGCGTCCGGAGGGGAGTCCTCCCTCAGCGAGCTCGCATCCCGGGCGGATCTTCCGCTGCCCACCATCCACCGGTTGCTACGCACCCTGATCCCGCTGGGCTACGTGCGTCAGCTGCCCAACCGCAGTTACGCGCTGGGCCCCGGACTGATCCGCCTCGGCTATGCGGCGGGCCTGCAACTGGGCACCTACGCGCAACCAGTCCTGCAGGGGCTCGTGAACGAACTGGGGGAGTCTGCCAACATGGCGGTGCTGGACGGTCACATGGTGGTCTACGTGGGTCAGGCGCAGTCCTCCCGCTCCATGCGCATGTTCACCGAGGTGGGCCGGCGCGCCCACGTGCACGATACCGGTGTGGGCAAGGCGATCCTGGCGACCCTGCCCGAACAGCAGGTCGTGTCCATCGTGGCGTCCATGGGCATGCCTACCCCCACCGAGAAGAGCCTCGGGACTGTGGACGAGCTTCTCGCCGATCTCGAAAAGATCCGAGAACGCGGCTACGCCGTGGACGACGAGGAACAGGAGATCGGCGTGCGCTGCTTTGCCATGGCACTGCCGGATGCACCCACACCCACTGCGATCTCGGTGTCCGGGCCCACGTCCCGCGTGGACTGGGACTTCGGCGACCGCGCCGTGCCCCTGTTGCGCGAGGCCGCCGAGCGGCTGTGCGGACAGCTGGCCCAGGCCGGCTGAACGCCTTCGTCCGAGTCTCGACGCCGCGTCGGTCCCGGTACCGTTTGGTCCACGGGCTTCAGAACCGCCTGGCGGCAGCCCTCAATGCCCGCGCCAAGCGGTCGCTGTCCTGCGGTGTGTTGTACAGGGCGGGGGTCACACGAATGACCTCGCCGTTCGTCACACCGCCGCGACGCACCGTGAATATCCTCCACGCCTTGGTGAGGTAGTCCGTGATGGCCACGCTGCGTTCCCGGGTCGTGTTCCCGTCGATCCGGAAGGACGTCAGTGCGCCGTACATGCGCCGATCCTCCGGAGTCATGATGGTCAGATTGGACACGTCCAAGACCTGGTGCACCCAGCGATCACGCAGGTACTGCAGGCGCGCGAACTTGTTGGCGGCTCCCACGGCTCGGTGGAAGTCCAGAGCCGCCGGGACTGCCAGGTAGTTGGCCGAATTGGCGGTTCCCGTGTGAATCCGTGATCGCACGTCATCGGCGTCGTGGTCCTCGTCCGCAAAGTGACGATCGATATCGGGAAGGCGATCCTTCTTGATGTAGAGAAAGCCGCAGCCCAGCGGTGCGCCGATCCACTTGTGCAGATTGAACCCCACGAAGGGGCTCTCGAGATCCCTGACGCTGAAATCCACATGGCCCCACGAGTGCGCGGCATCCACGATCGTGTCGACCCCGTGCTGCGCGGCCATCCGGCTGATCTCCGCGATCGGCAGCTTGAGGCCCGTGCGGTGGGAGATATGGGTCAGCAGGAGCAATGTGATCCGCGGATTGCCCCGGAGCAGCTTGGTGTAATGATCGATCACGTTCTGGTACGTCGCGGGTTCCGGGATCGCGGTGGCGATCACGTCCACCCCGCGGCGGTCCTTGAGCCACTTCATGGCGTACTGCATGGAGTCGTAGTCGAGATCGGCGTAGGCCACGGCGTCACCGGGCTTGAGCTTGTTGTAGCCGCCGATCAGGGCCTGTAGCGCCTCCGTAGCGCCGCGCGTGATGGCGATCTCCTCTACGGAGCACCCGACAGCTTCCGCCAGTCGAGCCCGCACATCTGTGATGCGCTCCTCGTACGCGTTGCGGAGGAACCAAGAGTTCTGTTCCTGGATGGTCCGGTTGGCGTGGGCATAGGCATCTCGTACGTTCTGAGGGTTCGCTCCGAAGTACCCGTTCTCGAAGTTGGTGACGGGCATGTCCATGCGGAAATGCCGTGCGACGGTGCGCCAGTACTTCTCGTCACGGGCCAGGCGGCCTGCGGGGGTCTGCGGTGCAGTGGGCAGTCCGGAGGGGTCTCGACCATGGCGCCCACCCTGGTGGGCGTGGGCGGGGGAGGTGACGAGGCCGCCCGCCGCCAGCGCGCCCAGGCTTGCTGTTCCCGCGACCAGATTTCGGCGATTGAGTTCCATGATGTGCAGGCCCCCGGAAGTGTGCTGATGTGCACCACAGCCTGGATCCCGGACATCGCCACTAGTCAAACCGTAAATTTCCAATTTACGATCCGCAGAAGAAATTCGGGTGCGCATCACGGTGCGACGCGGGCGGGGCCCTAGCCTGCGGGCTGCGTCGTCGAACCAATCGACTCATCGGGCAGTCATACGGGGTGCTTCTCGCCGGCCCATCACGGCCCGGGCACGGTGAACGCGCGGCGGTACGTCACTGTGCCGCGCGGTGTGGGGGCGTCGTGGTGGTGGGTTGGTGGGTTAGGCGTCGCCTCCGGTGTTACCGCTGGTGCCGGCGGCGGGGTTGGTGAGGTCGTAGCGGGTGATGGCTTCTGCGGGGGCGGACCAGTCGATCTCTCCGCGTTTGGCCAGCATTTCCAGGGTGCGTACGACCATTGAGTGCGCATCGATGGTGAAGTACCGGCGTGCTCCGGCGCGGGTGTCAGCGAACCCGAATCCGTCAGCGCCCAACGAGGCCCAGTCGTTGGGTACGTACTGACGCACCGAGTCCGGCAACTGCGAGGTGTAATCACTGGTGGCGATCACCGGTCCCGTCGCCCCTGCTAGTGCTTGGGTGATGTAGGGGGTGCGTGTTCCTTCACCGGGGTTGAGGAACGCCTCATGTTCGGCGGCGTGAGCATCCCGGCGTAGGTTCGTCCACGAGGTCACCGACCACACGTCGGCGGAGACCGACCATTCCTCGGCGAGGATCCGTTGGGCTTCTAACGCCCAGGGCACCCCGACCCCGGAGGCCAGCAACTGGGCGCGCGGGCCTTCGTTGGTGGCGGGTTTGAGCAGGTAGATACCGTTGAGGATCCCGTCCACATCGACGTCTTCGGGTTCGGCGGGTTGGTGGATGGGTTCGTTGTAGACGGTGAGGTAGTACATCACGTTGTGATCCTCATCCGCGTGCCCGTACATGTGTTCGATCCCGCGTTTGACGATGTGGGCGATCTCGTACCCGTAGGCGGGGTCGTAGTGGATCACCGCGGGGTTGGTCGAAGCCAGGATCGGGGAGTGCCCGTCAGCGTGTTGCAGGCCCTCACCGGTGAGTGTGGTACGCCCGGCGGTGGCGCCGATCACGAACCCGCGGGCCATCTGATCGGCTGCTGCCCAGAACTCATCCCCGGTGCGTTGGAACCCGAACATGGAGTAGAAGATGTACACCGGGATCATGGTTTCACCGTGGGTGGCGTAGGAGGTGCCCGCGGCGGTGAACGCAGCGGTGGCCCCGGCCTCGTTGATCCCCGGGTGCAGGATCACACCCTGGGCGGATTCCTTGTACGCGAGCATCAGTTCGCGGTCCACGGAGAGGTAGTTCTGCCCGTTGGGGTTATAGATCTTCGCGGTCGGGAAGAAGGAGTCCATCCCAAACGTCCTGGCCTCGTCCGGGACGATGGGTACGATGCGGTGCCCGAAGTCCTTCTCCCGCATCAGGTCTTTGAGGATCCGCACGAACGCCATGGTCGTGGCCGCCAGTTGTTTGCCCGAACCCTTCTTCCCCGAAGCGAAGGCTTTGTCCGAGGGCAAGGTGATCGCCTGCTGGGTGTGGGGGCGATCCGGGAGGAACCCCCCCAACTCCTGACGGCGCTCCAACAAATACTTGATTTCGGGGGAGTCGGGTCCGGGGTGGTAGTAGGGGGCGTTGTAGAGATCCGAGTCCAGTTGCTCATCACTGATCGGGATCCGTAAGTGATCCCGGAAGGCCTTGAGGTCTTCGAGGGTGAGTTTTTTCATCTGGTGGGTGGCGTTACGGGCCTCGAAGTGCGGACCCAACCCGTAGCCCTTGACGCCTTGGGCCAGGATCACCGTGGGCTGGCCGGTGTGTTCCACCGCCGCCTTGTACGCCGCGTACACCTTGCGGTAGTCATGGGCGCCGCGCTTGAGGTTCCAGATCTGCTCATCCGTGTAATCGGCCACCAGCTCTTTAGTGGCTGCGGAGCGGGCGAAGAAGTGGTCACGGACGAACCCACCGGATTCGGCTTTGAAGGTCTGGTAGTCCCCGTCCAGGGTCTCGTTCATAATCCGCACCAGCTCCCCGGTGTGATCCGCCTCCAGTAAGGCGTCCCATTCCCGGCCCCACACGACCTTGATCACATTCCACCCCGCACCGCGGAAGAACGCTTCCAGCTCCTGGATGATCTTCCCGTTCCCGCGTACCGGACCATCCAAGCGTTGCAGATTGCAGTTGATCACGAAGGTGAGGTTGTCCAACTTCTCATTCGCCGCTAACTGCAGCACACCACGGGATTCGGGTTCATCCATCTCCCCGTCCCCCAAAAACGCCCACACGTGCTGGTCCGAGGTGTCCTTGATACCGCGGTTGTGCAGGTACCGGTTGAACTGGGCCTGGTAGATCGCGTTCATCGGCCCGATCCCCATCGACACGGTGGGGAACTGCCAGAAATCCGGTAAACACCGCGGATGCGGGTACGAGGGCAACCCGTTGGGAGCGTGGGTCTTCTCCTGCCGGAACCCATCCAACTGCTCCTCCGTGAGCCGGCCCTCGAGGTAAGCGCGGGCGTAGTTACCGGGGGAGGAATGACCCTGGAAGAACACCTGATCCCCGCCCCCGGGATGGCCAGGTCCGCGGAAGAAGTGGTTCAACCCCACCTCATACAACGTCGCCACCCCCGCGTAAGAGGAGATATGCCCGCCAACGGAGACTTCCGGGCGTTGAGCGCGGTGGACCATCACCGCCGCGTTCCAGCGCAGGAAAGCCCGGTAGCGGCGTTCGATCTCCTCATCACCGGGGAACTCGGGTTCTTGATCCACCGGGATCGTGTTCACATAATCCGACGTCGTCACCATCGGCACACCCACCGAATGCGTGCCCGCGTGCTGCAACAACGCCCGCATCACGTACTGCGCCCGCGCGGTACCCTGCGCCTGGATCAACGCGTCAAACGACTCGATCCACTCCTGCGTCTCCTGAACATCAGCGTCCTGAAGATTATTCGTCAACCCACTCAAAATGTGGTGATTGCTTGAAGGCTGCATGTGTTGTTCTCCTGCCATGAGAGGCGGGGCAGTTCTGACCGTGCGGTTGTCGGTCCCCGGGTGGGGGTCCGGCCACCGCACGTGAAGGACATGTGCGAACCGCGCCCCTCCGCTCATCGCGTGAGGACACGGTTGGCGGCGGAAAATCAGTGCTCGCCCGCGGTCCCGGACTTCTTGGAGTCCAGGGGCGCCGGGACCACTTCACCGGATGCGATAATGCACGGGATCTCGTTGCCCTCGGAGTCCACGAGCTTACCATCCTTGACGGTGTCACCTTCCCGCAGGTGATTCTGGAGGTGCTCGATGGATGCGATGGGCACGAAGCGCGGCGGGGCCTCGACCCGTACGGGCGCCCGGACACGAGTTCCTCGATCCAGCGCTGGACGTCCAGGGCCGGTCGTACGGCCGCGAGGGCGGCCTCACGATCGAGGCTGTTGAACTCGGTCAGATCCACGATTCGTCCTCCTCTGGCATTTCGTGATATGAAATTTAAATTTCATTCAAGAACAGTGAACTGGACCACACAGGGTAAGTCAAGGAGAGGAACCACGTTTCTTCGGAGTAACCGCCGGACTCTTCCACGGGTGTCATCGAAGCGTCGGAAAGCGGCCTCGTCCCCGGGCAGTTTGCATCCCGAGGCCCCCGTGACATAGGTGTAAGCCATGAAACCGTTCGTGCTGCTGGCCACCCGTGATGACAACGTCCTCGCGGACGAGGAATACCGGGCCGTGGCCCACTTCGGGGGCCTCGAAGAGGACCAACTCGAACGCATCCGTCTGGAGTCCGGTGAGTGGCCCGCGCTGGACCTGGACAGGTACAGCGGGATCATCGTGGGCGGGTCGCCGTTCAACTCCTCGGACCCGCCGGAGGAGAAGTCCAGGGCGCAGCGCGTCGCTGAGACCTGGATCAGCGCCCTGCTGGACGACGTCGTGGCCCGAGACTTCCCGTTCCTCGGCGCGTGCTACGGCGTGGGCACCCTGGGGATCCACCAGGGGGCCAAGGTGGACCGGTCGTGCCACGAGGACGTGGGTCCCATCACCGTGAGCGTGACCGACGAGGGGGCTCGGGATCCCCTACTCGTGCAACTGCCCCGTGAGTTCACCGCGTACGTGGGGCACAAGGAGGGCACCCGCGTGCTGCCGCCCAACGCGGTGCTGCTCGCCACCGGGACCGCGTGCCACGTGCAGATGTACCGGATCAAGAACAACCTCTACGCCACCCAGTTCCACCCCGAACTGGACCCCGAGGGGCTCGTGAGCCGCGTGCGCGCGTACAAGGACTTGGGGTACTTCCGGCCCGAGGACACAGACACCGTGATCGACCGGGTGGTCAACGGCCCCGCCGTGGACCAGGCCCCACGGATCCTACGGGCGTTCGTGGAGCGTTACCGGCGTTGACCCGCCCGGGTCGAGGCGTCCGATCACGAGCCCGGTCGTCAACGCCCGGGGGCGGGCCACCCGGGACTTCCGGTACCACCGGGCGGATCCGCCTCGGGCTGGCATCTCATACCGCGGTCGGAATTCGCCGGTTCTCCGTCGGAGCCACCCCGGATTCACGGCCAGCGCCCTGCACAGAGGGCCCTGAGCGTCCCCCGTGACGGCTACCGTGGAGTCATGAGTCACGCCAGCGCACCGTGGTCCCGTCCGTCGCCCCCCGTCCAGGATCCGCCACGGACCCGTAGCCTCTTCTACCACCGTTTGGCGCACGCGGACCCCCGCCACCGCTGGTGGATGCCGCTCGTGGAGGGGCTCATCCTGCTGGCCGTCCTCCTGCTCCTGACCATCGTATTCCTGCTCGTCATGGTCTTCGCGGCCCCGGAGCGGATCGACGGGGACCTGCTGGCCATGAACCAGCTGGACCCCGTGGTGTTCTTCATCCTCTTCGGCTCCGTGGTCCTCATGCTCCCAAGCGCCCTGCTGGCCCGGCTGGTGCTCGGCCCGCGTCCCCTGGGGCTGATCTTCTCCGTGACCGGGCGGATCCGGTGGAAGTGGCTGCTCACGTGCGTCGTGGCGGCGGTCGCGATCTACGCCCTGATCAACGCGATCGCCGTGGGCCTGGAACTCGCCGCGGGCGGCAGGCCCGTGTCCTTGCAACCGGCCCCCGGTTTCTGGTGGCTCATGGCCTCGCTGATCTTCGTGGTCCCCCTGCAGTGCGCGGCGGAGGAGGTCGTGTTCCGCGGCTACCTGGCCCAGACCATCGGCCGGTGGCTCAAGCACCCCGCGTGGGCCATCCTGCTCCCGGTGCCGCTGTTCGTGCTCGGTCACGCGTACGACATCTGGGGGCAGCTCTCGGTGGGGATCATGGCCGTGGCCATGGGCATCATCACGTGGCGCACCGGTGGTCTGGAAGCGGCGATCGCACTGCACGCCGTGAACAACATGACGGTGTCCCTCATGGCCATGGTGGGGCTCACGGACATGAACGACACCTCCGGGGCGCCCACAGACCTGATCGCGGTGACGCTGATCAACGGTGGTTACGTGGCACTCGTGTTCTGGCTCGTGCGCCGCAACCGGTCCGTGGCCGTGACTCGCACGATCGTCCTGCCGCCACTCCCGCAACCGGCCCGGCTTCCCGAGCTCGGCCACCGGCCCTCTCGGTTGGCCGAGGACGCCTCGGGCCTGGCGGCCTACGTCCTGGACCCGGCCACGCAGCGCTACCTGGTCCTGCCGCCGCAGTACGGTCCGTACTCCGTGCGGGACGGGCAGGGCCGCTACGTGGGTCTGCTGGACACCCGCACCGCTCACGGCGCGCACACGGGGGACGACGTCGCTCCCGCAGTGCCGGGCGAGCCCTCGGGCGATACCTCGAGCGAGAGCACTTCCCGGCCCAACGGTTCCGACCCACACGGTACGGCGACGCCTCCCTCGCCCGGTGCAACGCCGCCGCCCGCAACCCCGGGCGAGTGGGATGTCGCCCCCACCTACACTGGGCGTCATGACGGATAGCTCGCACGAATCCACTACCCCGGCCGACCCCGCCAACGGAACGCCGGAGCCCGGCCCCGGAACTCCGGAGGCCGGCTTCGCGTGTGCACTGGGTGAGTGCATCACGGCCTCGCCCAGCTCGTTCCACGCCGTGGCCACGGCTGCCGCCGCGCTCGACGCCGCGGGGTTCACCGCCCTGGACGAGACCCGGCCGTGGTCGGACCTGTCCGCGGGCGGCTACTACACCGTGCGCGACGGCGCCCTGATCGCGTGGGTGATCCCGTCCGGTGCCGCACCGGGTGCGGGGTACCGGATCCTGGGGGCTCACACCGATTCGCCGGGGTTCAAGCTCAAGCCCCGACCCACCACCGTGACGCACCGGTGGTACCAGGCGGGTGTGGAGATCTACGGCGGTCCCCTGTTGAACTCGTGGTTGGACCGGGATCTGCGCTTCGCCGGTCGGCTCGTGGTGCGTGGCCGTGACGGCGGGACCCGGCAGGTCCTCACCGCGACCGGCCCCGTGGCCCGGATCCCGCAGTTGGCGATCCACCTGGACCGCAGCGCGAACGAGGGTCTCACGCTCGACAAGCAGCGTCACGTGCAACCCGTGTGGGGAGTGGGGCAGGACCAGGACACGGACGTCCTGACCGTGCTCGCGGATGCCGCGAACGAGTCGCGCGGAACGCGCCGGACGACCGTGACAGGTGCACCGGGTGCCCCGGCCGGCGACGATGCGTCGGCCGAACCGATCACGGCGTCGGACATTCTCGGCTACGACATCGTCGTCGCGGACTCCCAGGCCCCGGAACTCATCGGCGCGCAGCGCACGCTGCTCGCGAGCGGCCGCCTGGACAACCTGACCTCCGTGTTCGCGGGCCTGCGTGCCCTGATGGAACAAGCCCACGACCTCGAGAGCGCGGAGCACGTGAGCGTGCTCGCCGCGTTCGACCACGAGGAGGTCGGTTCGGCCACCCGCTCGGGCGCCGCCGGCCCGTTCCTCGAGGACGTGCTCGTGCGCATCAGCGCCGCGCGGGGCGAGACCACGGACGAATACCGGCGCTCGCTCGCGGCCTCCGTGTGCTTGTCCTCGGACGCGGGGCACCTGGTGCACCCCAATTACCAGGGTCACCACGATCCCGTGAACACCCCCGAGCCCGGGGGAGGGCCCCTGCTCAAGATCAACGCGCAGCAGCGCTACACGACCGATGCCACGGGTGCGGCCGAATGGGCCCGGGTGTGCGAACGGGCCGGAGTGACTTACCAGGAGTTCGTCTCCAACAACACCGTGCCGTGCGGCTCGACCATCGGACCCATCACCGCGACCCGTCTGGGCATCCGCACGCTGGACGTGGGCGTGGGGCTGCTGTCCATGCACTCGGCGCGCGAGCTCGTGCACACCGGGGACCTGTACGCCCTGTACCGGGCGGTCGCCGCGTTCTGGCGCCCGTGAGCGCAATGACGCCGCCCCGGCGACCTTCACGCGGAAGGTGGCCGGGGCGGCGGCGTCGTCGAGCGTACCAGCGGCGCGCGGGACCTGACCCTTACGGGAGTTGGAGCATGGAGATGTCCGCCATGCGGGCCATCACGCGCACCACCTGGCACGAGTAACCGAACTCGTTGTCGTACCAGACGTAGAGCACCACGGAGTTGTTGTTCACGATGGTCGCGAGCCCGTCCACCACACCGGCGCGGCGGGAGCCCACGAGGTCCGTGGAGACCACGTCCGGGGAGTCCACGTAGTCGATCTGCTTGCGCAGGGGCGAGTTCAGCGAGATGTCCTTGAGGAACTCGTTGATCTGGTCCTTGGACTCCGGGGCGTTCTCCAACTGCAGGTTGAGGATCGCCATGGACACGTCCGGGGTGGGGACGCGGATCGCGTTACCGGTGAGCTTGCCCTTCATCACGGGCAGCGCCTTGGCCACCGCCTTGGCGGCACCGGTCTCGGTGATGACCATGTTCAGGGCGGCGGAACGGCCGCGGCGGTCACCCTTGTGCCAGTTGTCGATCAGGTTCTGGTCGTTGGTGTAGGAGTGCACGGTCTCCACGTGACCCTGGATGATCCCGTACTCGTCGTTGAGGACCTTGATCACGGGTGTGATGGCGTTCGTGGTGCAGGACGCCGCGGAGAGGATGGTGTCCTCCGGGGAGATGTCCTTGTCGTTCACGCCGCACACGATGTTCTTCATGTCGCCCTTACCGGGGGCCGTCAGCAGGACCTTGCCCACACCCTTGGACTGCAGGTGCTGGGAGAGGCCTTCCTCGTCACGCCACACGCCGGTGTTGTCCACGACCAGGGCGTTGTCGATCCCGTACTCGGTATAGTCGATCTCCGCCGGGGAGTTGGCGTAGATGAATTGGATCGGCACACCGTTGGCGGTGATCACGTTCTTGTCCTCGTCCACGGTAATGGTCCCGTTGAAGGGGCCGTGCACCGAGTCGCGGCGCAGCAGCGAGGCGCGCTTGACGAGGTCGTTGCCGGGCTTGCGGCGCACCACCACGGCGCGCAGGTTCAGCCCGGTGCCGTCGTTGCGGTTGAGCAGGATGCGCGCGAGCAGGCGCCCGATGCGCCCGAAGCCGTAGAGCACGACGTCGCGGGACCCGGGTTCGTTGCGCCCGCGCTGGTCCACGGCGGGAGCAAGGGCCTCGCGCAGGTACGCCTGCAGGTCACCGCTGCCGGCCACGGTGTAGCCCTGGTAGAGCTTGGCCACGTCCACGTTGCACACGCCGAGGTTGAGCTCGCCCAGCGTGTGGACGATCTGGAGGGTCTTGTCGATGGGCATTTCCTCGCCCAGGATGCGGCGCGTGAAGCGGTGGACCTTGATGATCTCCGTGACGGACTTGTGGACCAGGGAACGGCCGAACACCGTGGTGACCACCTTGTTGCCGCGGTGCAGCTGACCCACCAGGGGGACCAGCTGCTCGGCAAGGGCTTCTCGTTCGGACCACGTGGCGCTCATGAGCATCCTTCTTCCTCGGCCCGGACGTCGTCGTGAGGGCCGTGTTGGGGGTCGCGCGGCGGTGCGCTGACTCGGGTGATGGCGCGCGCGGGAGCGGCGCTGCTCGTCGTGGCCCCAAGTTTACGGTGCGCGGGGGGGCTTCTCCCGCCCGTGCGGCGTCGTGACAGCCCCGGTGACTCCCCGCACCCTTTGCTAACGTGGGGTCATGTTGACGGTGATCGGTGAGGCCCTCGTGGACGTGGTGTCCCGCGAGGGTGAAGAACCCCGGGCCCACGTGGGTGGCAGCCCCATGAACGTGGCCGTGGGACTGGCCCGGCTGGGTCACGACGTCCAGTTCCTGGGCCGCTACGGCCGGGACGAGTACGGCCGTCAGGTGGCCGATCACCTCACGGGCAACGGGGTGCGGTTGCCGTTCGACGCGGACGCCCTGCCCACCTCCGTGGCCCAGGCGACCCTGGATGAGACCGGTGCCGCGAGCTACGACTTCCAACTCGACTGGTCCCTGGACATCTCCCCGGAGCGGATCGACGAGCTCCTGCGGGACACCGACGCCCTGCACGCCGGATCCATCGGGGCCATGCTGGAACCCGGCGCCACCGTGGTGGGTCAGGCACTCGAACGCGCTCGCGGCCACGCATTGATCTCCTACGACCCCAATTGCCGCCCGTCCATCATCCCGGACTCCTCGGACGCGCGCGCCCGTGCGGAGAAGATCGTGGCGCTGTCCCACGTGATCAAGGCCTCCGACGAGGACCTGTTGTGGCTCTACCCGCACCGCAGCATCGAGGACTCCGCGCGTGCGTGGCTCAAGGCCGGAGCACGGCTTGTGGTCGTGACCCGCGGGGTCATGGGGCCGTGGGCTGTCAGTCGCGGCACCGGACGCGATGGCGTGGAGGTCCCCGCCGCCCGGGTCACCGTCGCGGACACCGTGGGCGCGGGTGACTCCTTCATGGCGGCCCTGCTCTCGGGGCTCGCGGACCGGAGCATCCTGGGCCCCACTGCGGCGAGCGCCCTCGACGAGTTGGACAGCGCGCAACTCACGGAGCTGTTGCGCCACGCCGCGGCCGCTGCCGGGGTCACGGTCTCGCGCTCCGGCGCGGATCTGCCCACGCGCGCGGACCTGATCGACCACGCCTGATCCGCCGCTTTCCCGTGGCCGTGCGAGGCCCCCAGCTGTGTCATGACCGTAACGAGGAAAGGAACGCTCCCATGTACGACCGTCACCCCTACGCCGATCTGCCCGAACTGCCCACGTTCACAGTGACGTCCACGGACGTGGCCGAGGGCGAGAGCATGAACACGCCCCAGGTCTCCGGGATCATGGGCGCCGGAGGAGAGGACGTCTCCCCGCAGCTGTCGTGGAGCGGTGCCCCGGAGGGCACCCGTTCCTACGTGGTCACGATGTTCGACCCGGATGCCCCCACCCCCAGCGGGTTCTGGCACTGGTGCCTGTCCAACATTCCGGCGGACGTCACCGAACTGGCGACCGGGGCGGCGTCGAACCCGCCCGAGGGCGCCGTGAAGCACCGCAACGACGGCGGCACGGACGAATACCTGGGCGCCGCACCCCCCGAGGGCCACGGCCCGCACCGCTACATCGTCTGCGTCACGGCCGTGGACGTCCCCGAGCTCGAGGTGGACGAGTCCGCGAGCCCCGCAGTGGTCAACTTCAACCTGTTCTCGCACGCCCTGGGACGCGCGTTCCTCACGCCCGTCTACGAAGTGAAGTAGCCCGTGGCGCCGGAACACGCCGCGGACCAGCCACCTGTCCGGCTCATCGCGAGTGACCTGGACGGGACAGTGCTGGGCCGTGACTTCCGGTTCCGGCCGCGCACCGTCGCCGCGATCACCGCCGCGCGGGACGCCGGGATTCACGTGGTCTTCGTGACCGGGCGCCCCATGCGGTGGTTGGACCCCCTGCACGAACAACTCGATGACGTGGGGGTCGTGATCTGCTCCAACGGGGCGGTGATCTACGATCCCGGCGCGGAGCGTGTCCTGGAGGCGAGCCTGTTCGACGTGAGCGAGGCCCTGCCCGTCATGGCGGACGTGGCCCGCGAGTTCCCGGATTCTCTGTTCGCCGCGGAGACCCTGGAGCGCGTCTACACGGATCACGGGTGGTCCCGTACGGACCGTATGGAGATCCGCCACATCACCGAAGCGCCCGTGAAGGAGTCGCTCGCGCCCGGCACCGAGGTGGTCAAGCTGTTGGCCAAGCTGGACGGCGCCGATCCCAATCGGTACTTCGAGCACGTCCGCGAGATCGTGGCGGGGCGGTTGTCCGTGACGCATTCGGTGGCCGCCGCACCCCTCGTCGAAATGGGGCAGCGCGGGCTCACCAAGGCCCGCACGCTCGAACACTTCGCCGCGGAGCACGGCATCTCCCACCGGGAGGTCATGGCCTTCGGGGACATGCCCAACGACCTCGAGATGCTCACGTGGGCCGAGCGCGGCTACGCCATGGCGGACGGGCACCCGCACGTGGTCGCCACGGTGGGACGCACCGCACCGGCGTTCACCGAGGACGGCGTAGCGCAGGTGATCGAGGCCTACCTGGAGCACGAGCACATCGTTCCCGTGGCCCGGGAGGGTCGCCGTGTCTGAGTCGTCCCGTTCCGTTCCGGCCGCCCGCCAGGACCCCGGTGCACGGCGGCACCCCGCCGCGCTCGCCCACCGTGGGTTCTCCCCGGACGGTCACGAGAACACGCTGGCCGCGTTCCGGGCCGCCGCGGAGCTCGGTTTCGTGTGGCTCGAGACAGACGTGCACACGACCCTGGACGGCGTGGTCGTGGCATTCCACGACCCCACGTTGGAGCGCGTCACGGGCACGAGCGGCAACGTCAACGACCTCACGTGGGAGCAACTGCGGGAAGTGCGCATCGGCGGCACCGAGGAGATCCCCACGCTCACCGAGCTGCTGCGGGCGCTGCCCGAGGCGTGCCTGAACATCGACGTCAAGGACGAGGCGTCCGTCGCCGCCCTGCCCGGGGTCGTGGCGCGCGAGCACGCCGCGCACCGGTTGCGCGTCACGTCCTTCTCCGAATCACGACGACGCCGCGCGCTCGCAGGGATCACCCGGCTTACCGGGCGGCGCGCCAAGACCTCCGCGGGAACGCTCGGCACAGCGGGGTTCCTCGCCGTCGCCGCGGTCGCGCCCCTCACCGACAAGGTCTCGCCGCGGGTCGCGCACGCGCTGTGGGCGGCCCACCGGGCAGCGTGGTCCCGCGTGGTCGCACCCTTCGACACGCTGCAGTTGCCAGAGCGGCACACCGTGGAGCTGCCCCTGGGGCGGCGGGTGACCGTGCGGATCGTGACGCGGCAGTTCCTGGACCTTGCCCACCGGGAGGGTCTGCGCGTGCAGGTGTGGACCGTCAACGACCCCGCGGACATGGACCGGCTGCTCGACCTCGGGGTGGACGGGCTGATCACCGATCGCGCGGACCTGCTCCGGGACGTGCTCCTCCGCCGGGGACAGTGGCCGCCTGATCCCCAGGACTGATGCCCAGCGCTGACGCGGGCGCGGTCCCGTGCGGCGTGGATGCGCCTGGCCGCTGCGACCCGTGACCACCCCGGCGCAGGGCGAAGAGCGTTCGACGCGCTTCGTCAAGGTGCCACGCTTCACTCGTTCGGTGCCCCAACACGGTAGCGTGGAACGTGATCGAGGCCACGAGCGGGCTGGCAAGCACCCCGTGCGCCGCGAGACCCGCTCCGACGAGACCAGGGAGGCCACGTGCACTGCATGCGCCAGAGCCCTGACCTCGTCCTTCCCGCCGGTAGCCGTCTGGGCGGGACTCGGAAGCCCTCCCGCCGCGGCGGTGCACGCCGTTCGCAGCCCGAGATCTACCGTCGTCGGCTCACCGCTCAGACGCCCGTGCGGAGACACCGCGTGGTGGCCGCGCGCCTCAGCAAGATCCCGTAGCTGGCTCTGCGCCGCTCGGCACTCCCTCCGTGGGCTGCCGCGCCCTCCCCTTCCGCCGCTCTGCGTCGCTGCCTCTGCGCACGACGACCATGCCCGCGACCACGCCGCCTGCGAGGAACCATGAATCCACTGCCACCCCCTATCCAGCCACCCGAACGTAGGGCTGCCCCCGGCCGCGCTGCGGCCCCGCACGAGGTCGCAGCGTCCCCCGCCGTGGGTGCCGTGCTGCGCTCGGCGGTGTCCCGGAGGGGTTTCATGGGCCTGGGCGCCGCTGCGGCGTCGTTGGCCCTCGCCGGGTGCGGCAGTGGAAGCCAGCCCGGAGCGGGGACGGCCCGGGCCACGGGTGAACCGCAGCGTGGAGGCACTCTGCGGGTCGGAATGACCGGGGGCGGCGCGTCCGACAGCCTGGACGCCCACGCACCCGTGGTCACCGCGGACGGTGGGCGCGTGATGGGGCTGTACGACCGGCTCTACGAGTTCGACCCCGACTACAAACTGGTCCCCGGCCTGGCGGAATCCGCAGAGCCCCGCAAGGGCGGGCGCGAGTGGGTGTTCCGGCTGCGGGAGGGCGTGCGCTTCCACGACGGCAGGCCCCTCACGCCCCAGGATGTGGTGGCCACGTTCGAGCGGATCACCGACCCCGACGACCCCAAGACAGGTGCCTCCGCTCTCGCTCTGCTCGAGCGCACCGTGGCGGTGGACGAGCGGACGGTGCGGTTCGAGCTGAAGGAACCGGACGCGTCCCTGGTGGACTCGATCGCCCAGAACTCGATGGGGATCGTGCCCGCGGACTACGATCCCGCCAAGCCCGTGGGCACCGGGCCGTTCACCCTCGGCTCGTTCGAGCCCGGCCAGGTGACCGTGCTCAAGCGCAACCCGGACTACTGGAGCGAACCGCCCTACGTGGACGAGGTCCATCTGCTGAACTTCAACGACCAGGACGCACTGGTCAACGCGCTGCTCTCCACCCAGGTGGACGTGGTGGGTCAGCTGCCGCTGGCTTTGGTGGACGTGGTCAACACGGACCCGCGGTTGCACACGGTGCTCTCCGAGACGGGCAACTGGCTGCCGTTCACCATGCGCGTGGACACCGCCCCGTTCGACGACGCCCGGGTGCGCGAGGCATTCCGGCTGGTGGTGGACCGCGGGCAGATGGTGGAGCAGGTCTTCTCCGGCCACGGCTCGGTGGGCAACGACATGTACTCGCCGTTCGACCCCGGCACGCCCACGCTGCCGCAGCGAACGCGGGACATCGCGAAGGCGAAGAAGCTCCTGGCGGAGGCGGGCCATCCCGACGGTCTGGAGGTCGAGCTGGTCACCGCCCCCATCCAGTCGGGCGCCGTGGAGGCCGCCCAGGTCTTCGCGGAGCAGGCGGCCGAGGCTGGGATCACCGTGAAGCTGCGCCGCGTGGACAGCACCACGTTCTTCGGGGACGGGTACTTGAAGTACCCCTTCTCGCAGGACTTCTGGTACACCCGCAACTTCCTGTCCCAGACAGCGCAGGGCACCGTTCCGGGAGCCCCGTTCAACGAGACCCACGAGGCGGACCCGGAGTTCCGGGCCCTGTACAAGAAGGCCCGAGCCACGATGGACGAGAAGCAGCGCAACCAGCTCATCCAGGACGCGCAGAAGGTGCTCCACGACCGGGGCGGATACATCGCGTGGGGGTTCTTCAACCAGGCGGACGCCTACCAGAACTACGTGGGCGGTGGCTTCGGCCACCGCATCGGCATGCCCGTGTGCGGGTTCCACATGCGCCACCTGTGGATCGACCAGGAAGGGAAGTGATCGTGTGACCGCCATGATCCTGAAACGGCTGGGGGTCTCCGTCTTCGTGCTGCTGGCGGTGTCCCTGCTGGTGTTCGTGTTCACCCTCCTGCTCCCGGGCGATCCGGCCCAGGCAATCCTCGGGCAGCAGGCCACCCCGGAACGGCTGGCCGCGCTGCGCGAGCAGCTGCAGCTCAACGATCCCTGGTACGTCCGCTACCTCACGTGGCTGGGCGGGCTGTTCGTGGGAAACCTGGGAACCTCCGCGGCCACGGGCGGCTCCGTGAACGCCCTGCTGGCCAGCAAGGTGTCCGCCTCCCTGGTGCTGATGGTGATCGCAGCCGTGATCGCGATCCCCGTGGGCCTGCTGCTCGGCACATGGTCCGCCATGCGCCAGAGCCGCGCCTCGGACCAGGCGCTCACCGGCCTCTCGCTCGTGCTGGCGGCGCTGCCCGAGTTCGTGATCGGCGTGGCGCTGACCACGCTGTTGTCCACGACCGTGTTCCGCTTGCTGCCCTCGGTCACGATGGCCGCGCCGGGCACGCGTGTGTGGGACTACCCGCTACAACTGATCCTGCCCACCCTGACCCTGATCCTGGTGGTGGTGCCCTACATGATCCGCATGACCCGCACCACCATGGCGGACGTTCTGGACTCCGGGTACGTGGAGATGGCCCGGCTCAAGGGGCTGCCCGAACGCCAGGTGATCTTCAAACATGCCCTCCCGCACGCCGTAGGGCCCGTGGCCCAGGTGGTGGCCATGCAGCTCGCGTGGCTCGCCGGGGGCATTGTGGTGGTCGAGTTCCTCTTCCGCTATCCCGGACTCGGCCAGGCCATGGTCGATGCCGTGAACACCCGTGACGTGCAGGTGGTCCAGGCGCTGTCCATGATCATCGCCGCGTTCTACGTGGTCGTGAACCTGATCGCGGACGTGATCGGGATCCTCGCCAACCCCAAGCTGCGGACGGAGTCCCACTCATGAGCGCGCAGGACAGGACGAGCCACCCGCCCCGGCAGACCCGGGGCACTTCGGCGGCGAGCGACGTCGTCGTGGCCGAGGACGCCCTCGCAGCAGGCGACGGCGCCGGGGGCGGCCTCGGCGCCGGGGGCGGCCTCGGCGCCGCCACCGGCTCGGGGGACGCCGGAACGGCCCCGGACTTCGACCACTCCGAGTCCCGGGGGGACGCCCGGCCGGCGTCCTTTGCGCGGCGCGTGCTCTCGCAGCCCGTTGCGAAGCTGGGCTTCGTGCTCACCGGGATCGTGCTCGTGCTGGCCGTGCTGGGGCCCTTCGTGGTACCGGCGTGGACCGGGCACACCCCCAACTCGTTCGCGGGCAAACCGTTCCAGGGCGGCGTCTTCGGCACCGACAACCTGGGCCGTGACGTGCTCTCCCGCTTCCTGGCCGGCGGCTGGCGGCTGCTGTTGTACTCGGCGCTGGCCACCGTGCTGGGCGTGGGGCTGGGTGCCGTGCTGGGCATGCTCGCCGCGTTCCGCGGGGGCTGGCTGGATGCGCTGATCATGCGCTGCGGGGACGTGCTGCTGGCCATCCCGCAGCTCGTGTTCGCCCTGCTGGCCGTGACAGTGCTGGGTCCGCAGGGGTGGGTGCTCGTGCTCGTGATCGGCGTGACCCACGCACCGCGCGTGGCCCGCGTGATCCGCGCTGCCACCGCCGGGGTGGTGGCCGAGGACTACGTGCTCGCCTCCCAGATGTATGCCGTGCCGCAGTGGAAGATCCTGACCCGGGACGTGGTCCCCAACATCATGGGCCCGCTCATGGTGGAGGTGGGGCTGCGCCTGACCTACTCGATCGGTGCGGTGGCCTCGCTGTCCTTCCTGGGTCTCGGCATGCAGCCGCCCACCCCGGACTGGGGTCTGATGATCAACGAGAACCGGATCGCCCTGTCCCTGCAGCCCTGGGGCGTGATCCTTCCCGTGCTCGCGATCGCGGTGCTCACGGTGGGCACCAACCTCATTGCCGACGCCGTGGCCGGCGCCTCGGCGGGGCGGGTCGCCTCCACGGGACCGCGGCGTTCCCGGAGGAGAGCGGCCGAGCAGGCGGCGTCGAACGGTGCTGAGAGTCCCGCGGGCGGCACGGGCAGCGCAGGAGGTACGGGCCGGGCAGGCCGCTCGAGCAGCGCAGACGCCGCGGGCGCCGCAGATGTCGGGGACACCGGGGAGAAGAGGTCGTGATGAGGAAGTCAGAGCAGAGGGCCCGCGTGGAGGGCCGCGCGTCCGTCGTTCCGAGGGCCACGGTGGAGACCGCGATCGCGGTGGAGCACCTGAGCCTGGGTGTCGTGGACGGCGGGCTGATCCTGGACGACGTCGGTTTCCGGCTGCGCCCCGGGCGGATCCTCGCCCTCGTGGGGGAATCCGGGTCCGGCAAGACCACAGCGGCGCTCGCGTGCATGAACCACCTGCGCTCTGGGCTGGAGCTGCGCGGCGGCACCGTGGAGCTGCAGGAGGGAGCGTCCCGGTTCCACCGCAAGGCCGTGGACCTGCTGACGCTCTCCGAGAAGCAGATGCGGCAGCTGCGCGGTGGCACTATCGCCTACGTGCCACAGGACCCGGCGCTGTCCCTGAACGGGTCGCTGCGCGTGGGGGAGCAGATCGCGGAGGTGTTGCGCGCCCACGAGTTCGGCCGCAACGCCCCCGAACGCGACGCCCGCGTGGCCGAGGTCCTCAGCGAGGTAGGTCTGCCCAGCGACAGCGCGTACCAGCGCCGCTTCCCGCACCAGCTCTCCGGCGGGCAGCAGCAGCGCATCGGCATCGCCATGGCGTTCGCGTGCCGCCCCGCGGTCATCATCCTGGACGAGCCCACCACCGGTCTGGACGTGGCCACCCAGGACGTCGTGCTCAAGACCATCTACCAGCTGACCACCAAGCACGACGTCGCCGGGCTCTACATCACCCACGACCTCGCCGTGGTTGCGCAGGTCGCCAACGACGTCGCCGTCATGCTGCACGGGCGGATTGTGGAGGACGGTCCCGCGGAACAGATGCTGCGCCACCCGCAGCACGCGTACACGCGTTCGCTGCTCAGCGCCGTTCCAGACATGCAGGGTGCCCGGGACATGGGCGGCGGACCCGCTGTCAGCCCCCTCGCCTCCGTGCGGGCACCGTGGGACGACGGCCGTTCCGCGGCCACCCACTTCACCGCAGACAACACCACGGCCACGCCCTGCGCCGACACGTCGGACCCTGGCTCGGCACCTTCTGAGCAGGATGCTGCTGCCGGGGAGGTCCCAGCCCCGACCGCACGTGCGGTGACGCGGGAGCGGGGCGCGGGCGGCGTCGTCGTGCCCGGGCAGGAGCACGAACCGGTCGTGCGGTTGCGGGACCTGCGCATGGCCTACGGGCAGGCGGTGATCCTGGACGGCATCAACCTGGAGCTGGAGGCCGGACAGACCACGATGCTGCTGGGTGAGTCCGGGTCCGGCAAGACCACCCTGTCCCGCAGCGTGGCGGGTCTCAACGACGACTACACGGGAGACGTGCTGCTGGACGGCGAGGTGCTTGCGCCCAGCACGCGGCGGCGCAGCAACAAGCAGCGCCGCCGGATCCAGTACGTCTTCCAGTCTCCGTTCTCGTCCCTGAACCCGCGGCGCAGCATCGGCGACTCGCTGCAGGTGCCGCTGCAGCTGGGTGGCGGGATGAACCGGGGGCAGCGCCGGGCGGCGGTGGCGGACGCGCTGGACGCGGTGCGGCTGGGGCGCAGCTACATCGACCGCCGTCCAGGAGAGCTCTCCGGTGGTGAACGGCAGCGGGCGGCCGTGGCGCGGGCGCTCGTGAACGCGCCGTCGTTGTTGGTGTGCGACGAGATCACGTCCGCGCTGGACGTGTCCGTGCAGGCGTCCGTGATCGAACTGCTGCGGGAAATCCAGCGCGAGCGCGGGCTGGCCATGCTGTTCGTGACCCACAACATCGCCCTGGCGCGGCACATCTCGCACCAGCTTGCCGTCCTGGAACGCGGCAAGCTGGTGGACTACGGCCCCACGGACACCGTGCTGCGCAACCCTCGGCACGAGTACACGCGGTCCCTGCTCGAGCACGTACCCACCCTCGAGAGCGCGGGCTGAGGTGGGACGATGACCATCCGAAGCCGGGCTGAGTTGACGACGGCGCACACGAACCTGCGCGACCCCGCCGTGAGCCGGGTGCGTGAGACCTTCGAGGAGCACCTGTCCCGCGCACACGGAGGGATGTCCTTCTGCGTGTACCGGGACGGGCGCCCGCTCATCCGGCTGCACGGGGGATCGTTCGACCGCCGGTCCTCCCCGGGGGACGCGGTCGAGCGGCCGTGGGACGAGCACACCCTGGCCGTGATGTTCTCGGGGACCAAGGGGGTCTCCGCAACCCTCGTGGCCATGGCGGTGGACCGAGGGCTGCTGGATGTGAACGAGCCCGTGGCGCGCTACTGGCCCGAGTTCGCGGCCCGCGGCAAGGAGCATGTGAGCGTGGCGCAGGTCCTCGATCACACCGTGGGACTCGTGTACACGGATCCGGAACCTCCCGCCGGGATGCTGGACGCCTCCGCGCATGCGGCGGTGCTCGCGCGGCAGGAGCCCCTGTGGGAGCCGGGGAGCAAGGTGGCGTATCACGCGGTGACGTTCGGGCACATGGTCGAGGAGTTGCTCGTGCGGGTCACGGGTTACCGCGCCGGACAGCTGCTGCGCGAGCACGTGGCCCGGCCCCACGGGCTCGAGCTGTACCTGGGACTGTCCGCCGAGCTCGAGGACCGGGTGGCTCCCGTGTTCCGCGCCCCCGGGTACGCGATCAGCACGTTCCTGGAGGATCCGCAAAGGCGCGCCATCGTGGAGCGGATGTACGGCAACGCACTGCTCGGGGAGGAACTGCCCGCCAATTCCCGCGCGTTCCACGCGAGCGGACTGGTCTCGGGAGGCGGGATCGCCGGTGCGGATGCGATTGCGCGGTTCTACTCGCTCGTGGCATCGGGTGAACGCGTGTCACCGGCGACCCTCGAGACGTTCACGCGCACGTGGTCCCACGGCAGGGACGCGGTGAACGACCGGCCCGTGGCGTTCGGGCTGGGGTTTGAGGTGCAGGACCCCCTGTGCACGTACGGCCCAGTGGAGCGGGCCTACGGTCACTCCGGTGCGGGTGGCTGTCTGCACGGGGTATGGCCGGATGCGCGGATCGGGTTCTCGTTCCACACCAACGAGATGGTCAGTGAAAACGTGGACCGCCGGGCCAAGGACCTGCTGGCCGCGCTCGCGCAGTGCGATCTGAGCTGAACGGGGAGGTGCGGTGCGCGTGCGCGGCAAGCTCCACGAGGTGCCACGCGGCGCCGTCGGTGTCCAGACCCGCGCGCCACACCGCGCGCAGATCACGGTCCAGCACGCCGCCGAACACGGGCACGCGCACCAGGTTCTCGCGCTCGACCTCCGCGGCGACGGCGAGCGCGCTGAGCACCGCTGGGCCCACCCCGGCCCGCACGGCACCGAGGACCGCCGCGTTGGAGCTGAGCTCCATGGCCGGGGGCACCGGGACGAGGGGCGCGAGCGCGGCGAGCAGTGTGCGTCGCGTTCCCGATCCTTCTTCACGCATGACCAGCGGGGTGGCCGCGAGTTCCGCAGCTGTCAAGGGCTCGGTGCGCTGACCCCACGGGTGGAGCGGGGCCACCACGACCTCCAGTCGGTCCCGAGCGACCACCGTTTCTCGCAGCCCCTCCGCGGGATCCGGGCTCTCCACGAAGCCCACGTCCACCACGCCCCGGCGCGTGCGACGCATGACTTCCGCGGAGTTGCACGCGAACAACTGCAGCTCCAGCCCCGGGTGGGAGTCCCGCAACCGGGACAACCAGGTGGGGGCCAGGTACTCGGCCACGGTCACGGATGCCGCGACCTTCACGTGCTGGGTCCACTCGAGGCGCAGTTTCTCGATCTCCGTCGTGAACCCGTCGTACTCCGCGAGGACCCTGCGGGCGCGCTCGGCCACGGCGCGGCCCTCGGGGGTGGGTCTGGACCCGGTGGGTGAGCGGTCCAGCAGGCGCAGCCGCCACATCCGCTCGGCGCGGGCCACGGCGCGTGAGACATTGGGCTGGGCCATGTCCAGCGCGCGGGCGGTCGCGCCCATGGAGTGGTGGTCCATGACGGCCACGATCACGCGCAGCAGGGAGAGATCGACCTCGGCCATATCAGCAGTGTATGACCCGATGCTCAGATCACGACTACCCGACGGGTGTTCGCGCGAGCACAGTGGAGGCATGGCAACGGGTCACGAATCTTCCCACGGCACCCCTGACGGGACAAGCGCCCTCGGCGGGGCAGGCATACTCGGTGGGACTGGTGCGCTCGCTGGGCGGGGCGCTGCCGGTGGCGCAGTCGTCCCGCGAGGAGCGGCGTCGACCTCGGCAACCGCCGCAGCCGCGGCATCGGCCATGCATCCTGTTCCAGTGGCGCGTGCGACGATGCCCGCGCCCCCGGCTGCCCCTGGCACTGAACGGCGACCGGGTTCCCGTGCTGCGGTCCTCCCCGGGCTGGCGTTCTGCGCTGTGGGCATGGCCGTATCCCTCGTGCTCGGGTGGTTGATCCCGGGGGTGAGCCCGCTGCTGATCGCGATCGTCGTGGGCGCCCTGATCGCCAACGTGGTCCGGCTGCCCCGGGTTCTGGCTCCGGGGATCGCCGTGGCCGCCAAGCGGGTCCTGCGCGTCGGCATCGTCCTGCTGGGCCTGTCCGTCTCGCTCCAGGACATCGCGGGACTCGGCTTCGGGATGATCGCGGTCGTCGTGGCCGTGGTCGGCGTGGGCATCCTGACCACGGTGTGGATCGGCGGCCTGATGGGGGTCCCGCGCGCACAGCGCCTGTTGATCGCGTGCGGGTTCTCGATCTGCGGGGCCGCCGCCGTGGCCGCGGTGGAGGGGGTCACGGACTCGGAGGACGAGGACGTCGCGACCGCCGTGGGACTCGTGGTGCTCTACGGCAGTCTGATGATCCCGGGGATCCCGCTCCTCAGCGGGGTCCTGGGGTTGACCGAACACCAGGCCGGTCTGTGGGCGGGCGGCTCGATCCACGAGGTCGCCCAGGTCGTGGCCGCGGGCGGGGCCATCGGCTCGGCGGCACTGGCGTCCGCGGTGTTGGTCAAACTGACCCGTGTGATCATGCTCGCGCCGATCATGACGATCGTGGGGATCCGGGCGCGCCGTTCGGGCACCGCCGCCCGCAACGGCAAGCGACCCCCAATCGTGCCCCTGTTCGTGGTGGGGTTCGTGCTCGCCGTGCTGGTGGCCTCGAGCGGCGTCCTCCCGGAACCGGTCATGGGAGCCCTGGGCACGCTGGAGACGTGGTGTCTCAGCATGGCGATGTTCGCGCTGGGGCTCGGGGTGAAGGCCGAGGAACTCGTGCGAGTGGGCTTCAAGCCCGTGCTGCTCGGTGCGATCTCCACGGTCGTCGTGGCGGCCACCGCCCTCGGGGGCATGCTGGTCGTCACATGAGCCCATGGTGCTGGCTAGCATGGGAAACATGAAGGCAACCGAAGAATCGTTCGTCCGGGCCGAGATCCAGGGCCAGACCGGGCTGTTGACCCTGACCCGTGACAAGGCGCTGAACGCGTTGAACCGCAGCATGTACCACCAGCTGGTCAGCGCGCTGCAGATGTGGCGGGACGATCCCGCGATCACGCAGGTCGTGATCCGCTCGCAGCTCGCCAAAGCGTTCTGCGCGGGCGGGGACATCAAGGAGGTCCGCGAGGCGGCGTTGGGCGGCCGCCAGGACGAGATCCGCGACGCCTTCGGCACCGAGTACTCCATGAACGCGATCATCGCGCGCTACCCCAAGCCGTACGTGGCCATCATGAACGGCATCGTGATGGGCGGCGGCATGGGCCTGTCCGTGCACGGTTCGCACCGAGTGGTCACGGAGACCACGCAGATGGCCATGCCGGAGACCGCCATCGGCTTCTTCACGGACATCGGCGCGAGCTATTTCCTGCCGCGCGTCACCCGGGGTGCCGGTTCCTCGACCGACGACGACGCCGCTCGCCACGAATCCCTCGCCGTCGCCCGCTACCTCGGGCTGAGCGGTGCGCGGATCAACGGCGCGGATGCGATCGCGCTGGGGCTGGCGGACACCTACATCGATTCCGCGGACGTGGACGCGTTCGTGGACACCGTGCTGGCGGACGGAGTGGACGCCGCGACGTCGTCGTACGCCAAGCAGGCCCCGGAATCCGAACTCGTGGGGCGCTGGGACGAGATCGTGGCGACCTACGGTGCGGACAGCTTCGAGGAGGTCGTGCGCAACGCGGGCTCGGACCTGGACGGGATGAGCCCCACGTCGCTCGCGCGCGTGTTCGAGCTGCTGCAGCGCGGCGCGCAGGACGACGACGTCGTCTCCTGCCTGCGCCGCGAACTGCGTATGGCGGAGGACACTGCGGTGGGCCACGACTTCATCGAGGGCGTGCGCGCCATGGTCGTGGACAAGGACAAGAACCCGCAGTGGGAGCCGGCCACGGTGGCCGAGGTGGACATGGCCCGGATCCGGGACGTGGCGGACCAGGAATCGGACCTGCCGATCAGTGTGTGAGCCGCGCGTCAGCCCAGCGGCGACGGGCTCTGCGAAGAGTCCGGGGTGAGCGGGTCCGAGCCCACCGAGCCGCGGGCGCGGGCGATGGCCGCCATGAGGTGGTAGACCACCAGGGCGGCGGCGGTGCCCAGGGCGATGCCCGCGAAGTCGAGCCCGGCCACGGACCAGGTGTAGTCGCCGATGCCCACGATCATGGCGATTGCCGCGGTGGTGAGGTTGACCGGGTTGGAGAAGTCCACGCGGTTCTGCACCCAGATCCGCACACCCAGCATGCCGATCATGCCGTACAGCACCGTGGCCGCTCCGCCCAGCACACCCTGGGGGACCGTGGCCACCGCGGCGCCGAAGACGGGCAGCACGCTCAGCAGGATCGCGACGAGCGCGGCCACCCAGTACGCGGCGGTCGAGTAGACGCGCGTGGCGGCCATGACTCCGATGTTCTCCGCGTACGTGGTGGTGCCGGACCCGCCGCCGGAGCCCGCGATCATAGTGGCCAGTCCGTCCGAGATGATGGCGCGGCCCATGTAGGGGTCCAGGTCGTCGCCGGTCATTAGGGCCACGGACTTCACGTGACCGATGTTCTCCGCCACGAGCACCAGGATCACCGGGATGAACAACCCGGCCAGGTTGAGGTGGAACTCGGGGGAGTGGAACTGGGGCAGGCCGAACACGCCTTGTTCATCCCATGCGGCCTGGATTGAGGTGAAGTCCACCTCGCCGCGGATCACGGCGGTGACGTAGCCAATCGCCACGCCCAGGAGGATGGACAGGCGGCCCAGCAGCCCGCGGAACAACACCGAGATCAGGATGATCGAACCCAGGGTCACGAGGGCCGTGACGGGTGCCGCGGTGAAGTTCTGCTTGGCGGAGGGGGCCAGGTTGAAACCGATGAGGGCCACGATGGTGCCCGTGACGGCCGGTGGCATGAGTTTCTGCAGCCACCCCGTGCCCGCGATCTGCACGATCACGCCGATCAGGAACAGCGCGGCACCGGCCATGATCACGCCGCCGAGCGCGCCACCCGGACCGTACTGATTCACGGACGCGGTGATCGGGGCGATGAACGCGAACGAAGACCCCAAGTAGCTGGGCACCCGCCCCGCCGTGACCACCAGGAACAGCACCGTGCCGATGCCCGAGAAGAACAGCGTGGTGGCCGGCGGGAAGCCGGTGAGCAGCGGCACCAGGAACGTGGCGCCGAACATCGCGACCACGTGCTGCGCGCCGATCGAGATGGTCCGCGGCCAGGCGAGCCGTTCCCGCGGGGTCACCACATCACCGGGGGCCACGTGCCTGCCGTCCCCGTGCAGCCGCCAGTTCAGGCCCAGGCGCTCGACGACGCCGCCGCGCCGGTCCTGCTTGCGCGGCTCGTGCTGCTCGTCCTGCGGTGGCGGGGTGTGGTCGGGGGAAACCGGCGAACTCATGGGTGCTCCTTGTCCTGGGCGGGCCGTGGGTGCCGCCCCGAGGATTCTAGTGCGCGGGTGGGGCCCGACTGGTGGTGCGGGGCCCACGCGCGGTGGTGAGGTGCCGCGGGAGGTGGCCGTGCGGCGTTGTCGGCGCCTGGCGAGAAATCTACGGGCGAGTAGGGTGAATGACGGGGGCCACGCCCGTGGCCACCGGGCCCGCGGGAGGCCGACTCGCGCGAGCGTGACTCACACAGTAGTGGGGGAGGACATCATGGCTGAACTGACCAACGTGACCGTGATCGGATCCGGGGTGCTCGGATCGCAGATCGCGTTCCAGGCGGCGTACTTCGGCAAGACCGTGACCGTGTACGACATTAGCGAGGAGATCGTCGGGGCGCTGCCCGGCAAGTGGGAGAAGCTGTCCCTGCTGTACACGCGGGACATGGCGGCCACCCCCGGGCAACTGGAGGCGGCCAAGGCCCGGTTGAGCGGCACCACGGATCTCGAGACGGCCCTCGCGGACGCGGACATCGTGATCGAGGCCGTGCCCGAGAACCTGGAGCTCAAGAAGAAGGTGTGGTCCCAGATCGGTGCGGCCGCGCCGGAGAAGACCGTCCTGTGCACCAACTCCTCCACGCTGCTGCCCAGTGACATTGCCGAGTCCACAGGCCACCCGGAGCGGTTCCTGGCGCTGCACTTCGCCAACGAGGTGTGGCGCAACAACACCGGTGAGGTCATGGGGCACGCGGGCACGGACCCCGCCGCGGCCGAGGCCGTCCTGGAGTTCGCCGGGCAGATCGGTATGGTGCCCATCCACATCCAGAAGGAGCAGGCGGGCTACATCCTCAACACCCTGCTGGTGCCGTTCCTGACGGCGGCATCGCACCTGTGGGTCAACGACATCGCACAGGCCGAGGACATCGACAAGACCTGGCGCACCGCCACCGGTTCTCCCCTAGGCCCGTTCCAGATCCTGGACCACGTGGGCATGGAGACCTATTACCAGATCAACATGAATGCGGGGACCGAGGAGTCCCAGCGGGTTGCGGAACGCGTGAAGCGGGAGTTCATCGACCAGGGTCACATGGGGCGCAGCTCCGGGCAGGGGTTCTACACGTACGAGTGATGCCCCGGCCGAGCCCCGGTGTGGAGCCCGGCACGGCCGCGGCCTACGATGGGCAATAACGGAGCACATGCAGATCTGAGCGCCATTTTCTGCGTTTGCTCCGTTATTGCGCGCCTCCTGCGGGAGTCATTCCGCCGCAGCGGCCCGGCGCGCAGGCGCGTCACCGTCGCACGGCCTGACGACGTCGCACGGTGACCCCTCGCACCCAGCCGACGGCGCGGCGTCGCCGGGTGCCGCGGCACCCGAAGCGACCCCGGGCACACCCCGGGCGCGGCCCCCGGAGGGGGTGCAGCGTCGTCGTCGCCGTCTGTCATCCCCGGCGCGAACGCCGCGGGGCGCACCCTTGGGGACGTCCCCGGAGGGCCGCTAGGCTTAACGCGTGCACCCCGCAGAGCTGAGCCCGTCCACCCAGGACTACCTGAAGACCATCTGGCGGCTGGGCGAGTGGGAGCCGGAGCGGGTGACCACCACGTCGCTGGCCGCGCGAATGGGTCTGGCGGCCTCCACCGTGTCCGAGGCGCTGAAGAAGCTCACCGCACAGGGTCTGGTGACCCGGCCCGCATACGGGGTCGTGGAGCTGACCGCCGAGGGACGTGACGTGGCCGTGCACATGGTGCGCCGCCACCGCATCCTGGAGATGTTCCTGGCCACCGAGCTGGGCTACGCGTGGGACGAGATCCACGACGAGGCCGAGGTTCTCGAGCATGCCGTCACCGACCGATTCATCGACCGTGTGGACGCCAAGCTCGGCCACCCGTCCGAGGACCCGCACGGGGATGCGATCCCCTCGCGGGACGGGGTGATCACTCCCGCCCCGGCCGTTCCGCTCGGGGACGTCACCCACCCGGAGCCCGTGCGGGTCACGCGCGTCTCGGACGAGAGCCCTGAGACCCTGCGGGTGCTCGCGGAGGCCGAGATTCGGCCGGGCGCGGTGCTGCGGGTGCTCCCGGGTCCGGACCGCAGCGCCACGGTGCGCGTGCGCGTAGCCGGCGGGGGCACGACGCCGGGCGGTGACGTCCCGGGGGGCAGCTCGCCCGCAGCTCTGGCGATGCAGGGGCCGCCCGACGTTGTGGGCACGGTAGCGTCCGGTGGGGTCACGGTGGAACTCGGCATCCTCGTGGCGGAGGCCGTCTGGGTGCAGGCCCTCACCCACGCGAGCTGAACGGGACAGGCGCTCCCCGGCCCGGCTGCGGACAGCATCAGGCTCGCGCTGGACCGAGCGGCGCCGCCTCGGACAGTGGGCTCCCCTGCTGCGTCCGGCGCCGTGGCGGGCCCACAAGGTGAACAGCAGGTGACCGGAACATGTCCTACCCTTGAAAGAACACGAATATGTAGGCGGCGGCACACCATGCCCGGGCCGCGGCGGTGCCGGCTGGCACCGGTGATCGAGGAGCACGAGGTCCACAACATGTCCGAGGGTTTTCTGCGTGCGAGCAGACGGCTGGGCCGGTGGACGGGCCGAGGGCTCTGCTACGGCCTGATCTGGCTGGGCCTCACCCTGCTGGCGGCCGCCGGGGTGATCCGGCACTACTGGGGTCAGATCTCCGTGGGGCAGATGCGCATGAACCTGGTGTCCGTGCAGACGGACGGCGGCGGCGGGTCGATCGTGTGGGTCTCGGTGCTGTTGATCGGCGTGCTTCCCGTGCTGCTGACCTTGGCGGTCGCGCTGGGCCGGTGGGTGTGGCGCCGCCGCCTGTCCGGGCATACTGCGCGCGCCCCGCGCGGCGTGGTCCGCTCCATCTCCGCGATCGCGGTGGCTGCGGTGGTGGTGGGGGGTACCGCGAGCTTCGCGTCCGCGGTGGACCTGCCCCGCTACGTCAAGGCCGCCAAGTTCCCGCACGACATCGGATCGCGCTACATCCAGCCCACCGTCACCGGGGACGCGGGCAAGCGCAACCTGGTGGTGGTCTACCTCGAGTCGGGGGAGCAGACCCTCGCGGACGACCAGCTGTTCGAGAAGAATGCGTTCAAGCCCCTGGAGGACGTCACCCGCGCGGAGGACGGCTGGCGCAGCGTCACCGACCTCCAGCAGTATGAGGGCGGCGGATGGACCATGGCCGGGCTCACATCCACCCAGTGCGGCATCCCCCTCAAGAGCTCGGGGGAGGGCATCAGCTCGAGTGACATCGGCGCCGGGATGGAGCAGTACCTGGGAGGCGTTACGTGTCTGGGGGACGTGCTGCAGAACCACGGCTACACCAGCACGTTCCTGGGCGGGGCCAACTCCTCGTTCGCCGGCAAGGACGCCTTCCTGCGATCGCACGGCTACACGGAGGACAAGGGGCTCGCGGACTGGCGGGCCGCCGGCGAGCCGGAGCAGAACTTCCGCGGCGACTGGGGGCTCAGCGACGAGCGGCTCATGGCCCACGCGAAGGACGAGGTGGACCGTCTGCACGCCCGCTCCGAGCGCACGGGCCAGCCGTTCAACCTGTCCATGCTGACACTGGACACCCACGAACCGGTGCACGTCTACGACTCCTGCGGCGTGGACACCCAGAACCAGGTGACCTCGGTGTTCGCGTGCTCCATGACGCAGGTGGCGGGCTTCATCGAGCACATGAGGGTCCAGGGCTACCTGGAGGACACCTCCGTGGTGGTCATGGGGGACCACCTCAAGCACATGAGCGCCGGGGACGCGTTCCACGAGCAGCTGGACCACCACCCCAACCGCACCATCTTCAACCGCGTGTGGATCCCGGGGGAATCCTCGGACCAGCCCCTGCGGGCGGGCGCGGACCAGCTGTCCATGTACCCCACCCTCCTAGAGGCGGCGGGGCTATCGGTGCACGACGGCGCGGCGGGCCTCGGCACGTCCGTCCGGCGGCAACAGCCTCCCCAGGGCTCGGCCCAGGCCATGGACCCGGAGGAGTACGCACTGCTGCTCGAGTCCCGCTCGACCGATTTCTACACCCGCGCGTGGAACCCGCAGGACCCGGTGCGCTGAGGGCACGGGCGGCTCGACCCCCGGAGACGGTTCCGGCCGCCCCGCCGAAACATCGCTTGAACGCGCTGCATCCCGTCCAGGGGTGGGTGGGGTCGTTCGCGGAGGCCACCCCGAAGAGGTCGGCCACGGGCTGACCCTGTGCTGCGGCGTCGAGCAGCGCCTGGACGATCAGCGGCTGGTTGGGGCGTAGCTTGCGCAGCGCGAAGTCCATCCCGGAGGGGGCGAACACCCATGTGGTGGGGGAGTCGTAGGGAAGCAGCGCGCTGACCACGGTGCTGCCCACCGAGCTCGTGAAGGCGGTGCAGCCCCCGGTCTCGCCCAGCACGCGGGCGGCCGTGCGCAGGGAGTCGGAGCCGTGCGCGGTGAAACCTCGGCGGCCCGTCGTGTGGTGCAGCAGCTCGATTACGACGTGCGCGCCACTCGGGTGGGTGAGCACGGGGCCGTACGGCGCGTACCAGAGCCGCCCCGACCGTGAGGTCTCCTCAACGACCAGGGCGTGCCAGCCGGGCCCCGAGAAGAGGTGGGTGGCGGGCGCTACGTGGACTGCCCAGCGGCTGGGGACGGGGTGGAGCGCTGGTCGACGTTCTCGAGTGCGGCACGGGGGCCCTCCATCGGGAATCGGGACCTGCTCATGGTCGACAACGAGCGGGAGGGCGTGCAGTTGCACGCCCTCCCGCTCACGGCCCTGCTGCGCAGGGAGGCCACACCGCCGGGACGGCTCGGGGACGCCGCGTCGGTGAGTGCCGCCTCCGTGACGTCCCGCGTTCTGCGGTCTCAGCCGATCACTGAATCCACGAGCGCCTTGGCCTCCTTCTGGACCTGCGCCAAATGCTCCGCGCCCTTGAACGACTCCGCGTAGATCTTGTACACGTCCTCGGTCCCGGACGGCCGGGCCGCGAACCACGCGGATTCCGTGACCACCTTCAGCCCGCCCACAGTGGCGCCGTTACCCGGCGCCTCGGTGAGCTTGGCGATGATGGGTTCCCCGGCGAGGGTCTCCGCGGTGACCTGCTCGGCGGACAGCTTCTTCAGTACGGCCTTCTGCTCGCGATCGGCCGGGGCGTCGATGCGCTCGTACACCGGATCCCCGAACTGCTCGGTGAGTTCGGCGTAGCGCTGCGACGGCGTCTTGCCCGTGCGTGCGGTGATCTCCGCGGCGAGCAGCGCCAGGATGATGCCGTCCTTGTCAGTGGTCCACGCGGAACCGTCCATCCGAAGGAAGGACGCGCCCGCGGATTCCTCCCCGCCGAAGCCGATGGATCCGTCCAGCAGACCGGGCACGAACCACTTGAAGCCCACGGGGACCTCCACCAACCGGCGGCCCAGCGAGTCGGCCACGCGGTCGATGATCGAGGACGACACCAGGGTCTTGCCGATCCCGGCTTCCGGGGACCACCCGGCACGGTTGCGGTAGAGGTAGTCGATGGCCACGGCCAGGTAGTGGTTAGGATTCATGAGCCCGGCATCCGGGGTCACGATGCCGTGCCGGTCGCTGTCGGCGTCGTTGCCGGTCGCGATGTCGTACTCGTCCCGGTTGCCGATCAGGGACGCCATGGCCGAGGGGGAGGAGCAATCCATGCGGATCTTCTCGTCCCAGTCCAGCGTCATGAACGCCCACTGCGGGTCCACCTCGGGGTTGACCACGGTCAGGTTCAGCCCGAAGCGCTCGCCGATCTCCTGCCAGTACGCCACGGACGCCGAGCCCATGGGATCCGCGCCGATGTGCAGCCCGGATTCCTTGATGACTTCGAGGTCGATGATTTCCGGCAGCGCGGAGACGTAGCTGTCCAGGAAGTCGAAGGTCCCGGTGGTCTCCGCGGCGGCGGCCTCCTCCAGGGGCACCCGCTCCACACCATCGAGGCCCGCCGCGATGAGATCGTTGGCGCGGTTCGCGATCCACTCGGTGGCGTCCGTGTCCGCGGGACCGCCGTGCGGGGGGTTGTACTTGAAGCCGCCGTCGGTGGGCGGGTTGTGGGACGGGGTGATCACGATGCCATCCGCGCGGTCCGCGGGCTCGGAGGCGTTGTACGTGAGGATCGCGTGGGACAGCGCCGGGGTGGGCGTGAAGCCGTCCCGGGAGTCCAGCAGGGTGCGCACGCCGTTGGCCGCGAGCACCTGCAGCGCGGTGTCCTGCGCGGGTCCGGACAGCGCGTGCGTGTCCTTGCCCATGAACAGTGGCCCGGTGATCCCCTGCTCCGCGCGGTACTCCACGATCGCCTGGGTGATCGCGGCGATGTGGTGCTCGTTGAACGAGGTCTTCAGTGAGGACCCGCGGTGCCCGGAGGTGCCGAACTTCACACGCTGGTCAGGATCGTCCGCGTCCGGGACGCGGTCGAAGTACGCGGCCAGGAGCTGGTCGATGTCCACGAGGTCACTGGGTTGGGCGACGGTGCCCGCACGGTTGGTCATGGTTCAAACCTAGTCCCGATCGCGGCGCCCGTCAGTCGTTTTCCGCAGGTTTCCGCGCACCGCACGCCGGGGCCCGAACGGCCGGTGGCAGCGGGCTCGCAGCTCGCACTCAGAGCAGGTGCCGTCAGGCCACCAAGGACGCGCGCGGCGTGGTCGGCGGGTCCAACTGCGCCGCGAGCGCGAGCAGCCACGCCTCGGACGACGCCGCTCCCACCAGGTGCACGCCCATGGGCACCGGCCCGGGATAGTTGCCTCGCTCGGGTGTAGCCCACGTGGTGGGGATCGTGATCGCGGGCAGCCCCACCACGTTGATCAGGGAGGTCCACGGGGTGTACTGGCATTGCCGCATATAATCCTGCTCGGCACCGGCGGGGTCGGTGATGTCGAAGCCCTCGTGGAACCAGCCGATCGGGCGCGGGGGCATGGCCAGCGCCGGAGTGAGGATCATGTCGTACTGGGCATATTGGCTGATCACATTGGCCTCGATGTCCCGCAGGACCGCCACGGCATCGGCGAGATCCACCGCGGACCGTGTCAGCGCGCGGTCCCGGAACGCCCGGGCCAGGCCCGTGAGCTGTCCTTCCTGCCCGGTTAGCGGCAGCTGCCCCATGACGGTGCTCCACAGCCGGAAGAACGCGTCCGGGTAGGCCGGGTCGTAGGAGATCCGGGCGTCGACGACGTTGTGCCCCGCCCGCTCGAGGCGCCGCACCCCGTCGTCGAGCGCGGCACGCGCCTCGGGTGATACGGAGATGTCGTAGGTCTCGTCGAAGGGCGACGCCGTGCTGACACCGATCCGCAACGGGCGCTCACCCCACGGCATCCGCCCGGCCAGGGCGGCGTCGACCACTGCCGTGAAGGACGGCTCGGGCGCGGCCCGGACGGGGCGGTCGATCCGATCGTGTCCGGGGGTGTGGCACAGCACGTCCATGAGCAGGGCGGCATCCCTGGCGGTGCGCGTGATGGGGCCGTTGACCCCAAGTTGTCCCACGTTGGACAGGGCGTCGTTGCTCGGGACACGCCCACGATTGGGTTTCAGGCCGATGAGTCCGCAGGCCGCCGCGGGGATCCGGATGGAGCCGCCGCCGTCGGAACCCACGGCCCCGGGCAGGATCCCCGCGGCCACGGCGGCCGCTTGACCCCCGGAGGACCCGCCAGGGGAGCAGTCCAGGGCGAACGGGTTGCGGGCCGGAGGGAAAGCGCGATTCTCCGAATAGCAATTGAGCAGGAACTCGGGGACCTGGGTCTTGCCGAGGATCACCGCACCGGAGGCTTCGAGGGTCGCGGCGAGCGGCTCGGATACGGCGGCGGGCGGCACGGTACCGGTCTCGTCCCGCGTGGTCAGTGAGCCCCACGTGGTGGGCATCCCGGCGACGTCGTGCCCGTCCTTGAGCGCGGTGGGGATACCCAGCAGGGCGGGGAGCGCGGAGGCATCCTCCTCGGAGTCGCCTCGGGCGCTCGAGAGCCGCTCGTCCGCGCTGCGGGCCCGCTTGAGGGTGGTCTCTGGGGCCACATGGACAAAGGCCCCCAAGTGCGCGTTGAGCTCGGTTATCCGCTCGAGCGTCCGCCGGGTCAGCTCCTCGCTCGTCACCTCCCCGCGGCGCAGGGCGGCAACGGTCTCGGTCAACGTGGGGAAGTGTTCCACCGTGTCCTCCATGGCGTTCGGGACGTGTGCGGGGACCCCAGCCTAACCATTGCGCGTCATGAAGTTCTCAGAGCGGGGGCGGCGCTGCCGAGGACGGTCGGACCGACACTGCCTGGGAAAGGTTCTCGAGGACTCGTACCCGGGAATCGAACCAGTCCAACCCTCTGAGCTCCGTCATGGACGCCTGTTCGATCCCGACGCCAAAATCGCCGCAGTATGCTCGAATTTCCCCTCACGCATCACACCGAGAAAGTAGATCCCCCATGAAACGGTCGCTCTCCGTCGCGGTTTTGGCCTTCGTCGTTGTGACTGTTGCAGGTATGTGGCGGCATTCTTGCTGAGATACGTGGCGGCAAGGGCCGTCCATCCAGGAACGACACTGTCCGCAAGCTGGGGCCAGCAACGATCGCCAGGACGTCGGCATCGACAATGGCCGGAGATCTCTTTGTGGTGGAGGCTGCCGATCAGGAAGCGTGGTTAGAAACCGAAGGCCCCGCCGCTGATCAGGATGAAGAAACCCAGGCCGATCAGCACGATGGGGAACAGGATGTGTTCCCAGCGCTCCAGGACCTCGGCGATCGGTCGGCGGGTGGCGACGAACTTGGCCAGGCCCACCAGCACCGCGACCAGGGCCAGGAACACGATGCAGTAGGCAGCCACAGCCCCCGGGCCGACGCTGAGGAAGGCCGGGGCGTAGACGCCGATGTTGTCCCCGCCGTTGGCGAAGGTCACCCCGGCCACGGTCCAGACGGCGACATTCTTGCCCTCGATCTTGGCGTCGTCATCATCGTCTTCGCCTCTGCGCCACCCCTGCCAGGCCGCCCACACTCCCAGGCCCAGCGGGATGAGCCCGAAGTAGGGGATGACCCCCGGGGGCAAGAACGCGCCCGCGCCTAAGGACACGAGCACTGCCGCACCCAGGATGCCGGCGAAGCCGAGGTACTGGCCGACCAGGATTCGGACGGTGGTCCCACGCTGGCCCGCACCACGGCCGAAGAACAGGGATAGCACGATGATGTCGTCGATGTTGGTAACCAGGAACAGACCGATCGCCTGGAGGGTTGAGGACAGGATCACGCGCCCACCCCCTTCTCGCAGCAGCCGGGCACGGAGCAGGCCGGGTCCAGGCACGGGGCACTCTCATCCACCGCGAGGGTGACCTCGACCAGAGCAGTCAGCGCCCGCGCCAGGTGTGCATCGGCGATCTCGTACCGGGTCTGGCGGCCCTCGGCCACGGCGACCGCGATCCCGCAGTCCCGCAAGCACGCCAGGTGGTTCGACACGTTCGACCGGGTCAGCCCCAAGTCCCGCGCCAGTTCGGCCGGGTAGGCCGGCCGTTCCAGCAAGGTCATCAGGATCCGCGACCGGGTGGGGTCGGCCATCGCCCGGCCCAACCGGTTCATCACGTCAACACGAGAAACAATAGTCAGCATTCGCTGAACTATACAGTATGAGCTGAACTTACAGAGTCGCCTCGTAAAGCTATAGGTTGATTAGACGTTCAGCGCGCGGTTGGCCTCAGGTTCACTCCCTGCGTGAATGGGCACCCGGAAGTGTCTCGCTAAGTCGTCTCGACGAAAAGCGCCTCAGGGTGGTGACTTCCAGGACTTTCTGCCCCATGCTGGGGGTATGAGGCAGCTGGGATACACCCGCGTGAGTACGGCAACTCAGGATGCGCAGCTGCAAGTCGATGCGCTGGTGGATGCCGGGGTGCAGAAGCGGGACGTGTTCTCGGATGTGACCTCGGGTAGCCGGACCGCGATCGAGCGACCGGGGATGAAGCGGCTGCTCGACTACGCCCAGGACGGTGACACCGTGGTGGTCTGGCGTATCGACAGGCTCGGCCGGTCCCTCATCGATGTCCTGAACACGGTCACGCTGCTGCGCGGGCAAGGCGTGAAGATTAGATCGGTCTCGGACGGAATCGACCCGGAGACGACGTCGGGCCGGATGATGATGGGCATGCTCGCCACGTTGGCCGAGTATGAGCGCGAGCTGATCACCGAACGTGTCAATGCCGGGATCGCCGCGGCGAAGCAGAACGGTACCCGCTTCGGCCGACCTCCGGTCGACCCGGCCGTGGTCGCAGAGAAGCTCGACATCGCCGCCGATGCGCGCGCGAAGGGCCGCACCGCCGAAGACGCCGCCCGACTCGTCGGCTGGTCGCGGGCGACGCTGTATCGCCACCAGCAGGCGGCCCGCGCCCGAGCAGCTGTCGCCGAGCAGGTGTGAGATGGACGGGGCGGCGCGGTGGCGCATCCTGCGGCTGCACGTCGAGGACGGCATCGCGCTGACCGCCCTGGCCCGCGAGACCGGGATCGGGCTGCGCACCTTGGAGCGCTGGCACGCCCGCTACCGCATTGACGGGTATGCGGGCCTGAGCACAGGACAGCGCTCGGATGCCGGTACTCACCATCTTCCCGCGGAGCTCGTGCGGTTGATCGAGGGCCTGGCGCTGAGCAAACCCCGCCCCGCGATCGCCACTCTCCACCGCAGGGTCACCCGTATCTGCGGTACCCGCGGGTGGCCGGTGCCTTCCTACGGCGTGGTCCGCTCGATCGTGGCGGCCCTGGATCCGGGAATGGTCACTCTCGCCCTGGAGGGCGCGGGGTCCTACCGTGACAAGTACGAGCTGGTGTTGCGCCGGCAGGCCGAGCACCCGAATGCGATGTGGCAGAGCGACCACACGTTGCTCGACATCCTCGTGGTGGGCACCGACGGCAAGCCCGCCCGGCCGTGGCTGACGGCGATCATTGACGATTGCTCCCGCGCGATCTGCGGCTACACCGTCTTTCTCGGTGCGCCCTCGGCGATGAACACTGCGCTGGCGCTGAGGCAGGCGATCTGGCACAAGCCCGACCCGGCGTGGCCGATGTGCGGCCTGCCGGACGTGCTCTACGTCGACCACGGCAGCGACTTCATCAGCCACCACCTCACCCGCACCACCGTCGACCTCCATATCCGGCTGATCCACTCCACCGTCGCCCGCCCCCAGGGCCGCGGCAAGATCGAACGGTTCTTCGGCACCGTCAACACCGAGCTTCTCGCTGACCTGCCCGGCTACATCACCGAGGACCACCTTGCTCCGACGCCGAAGCTGTCGCTGGCCGAGCTCGACAGCGCCCTGGAGGGGTTCGTGGCCACCTACAACGACCGGTCGCACAGCGAGCTTGACACCTCGCCGCGCAGTGCGTGGATCGCCGAGGGCTGGCTGCCGCGCATGCCCGAGAGCCTCGAAGACCTCGACGGGCTGCTGCTCACGGTTGCCCAGTCCCGGGTGGTGCAGCGCGATGGCATCCGCTTCCAGGGGCTGCGCTACGTCTCCCCGACGCTGGCCGGCTACGTCGGACGGCCCGTGGTGATCCGCTACGACCCGCGCGACATCACGGAGATCCGCGTCTTTGACCATGACGAGTTCCTCTGCAAGGCCGTGAACCAGGAGCACCAGGCCCAGAAGATCGGCCTCAAGGAGATCCAGGCTGCCCGCAACGCCCGCCGCCGAGCCCTGCGCCAAGGTATCAATGAACGCATCGCCGTCGTAGCCGCACACACCACCGAGGCGCCGCCGACAGCCGAGCCGCCGGCCCCCGCGCCAGCACCGAGGCGGAAGCTGAAGGTCTACAGGGAGGACCTGATGTGAGCTAGCGCTTCATCGTCACCAAGGAGCACCGCCGCTTCACCCAGTTCGCCGACGCTGGGCGCCGCGGCCACACCATCGGCCTGTGCTTCGGACCGGCCGGGGTGGGTAAGACGCTGTCCGCGCGTCGCTACGCACACTGGGAAAAGGCCTACGACCTGCTGACCAACTGGGGGCCGCGCGCCGACAGCGACGCCAAGGTCTACGCCGCCCTGGCTCGGAGTCGTACCGTGCTCTACACCCCCAGTGTGCTCACCACCCCACGGGTGCTCAAGGACGAACTCGCCCAGGCCATCACCCGCACCAACATCTGCATCGAGCAGCACCTGGAGGCGATCGGCCAGATCACCCCGCAGTCGTGGGGATGGCGGCACGGCAGGAACCACGTGCAGCTGGTGATCGTCGATGAGTCCGAACGGCTCCGCCCCACCGCGCTGGAGCTGCTGCGCGATCGCTACGACCGCGACAACATCGCTCTGATCCTGATCGGCATGCCTGGGCTGGAGAAGCAGTTCAGTCACTACCCGCAGTTCTACAGTCGTGTCGGCTTCGCCCACCAATACCGACCCCTGGGCACGGACGAGCTGCTGTTCGTCCTCCAGCGTCACTGGCGCTCCCTGGGCAAGACCCTCGACCCCGAAGACTTCACCGACGCTCAGGCCATCGCAGCCATCACCCGCATTACCCGCGGGAACTTCCGACTGCTGGAGAGGCTCTTCCCGCAGATCGAGCGCGTCATGAAGATCAACGAGCTCGACACCATCACCAACGATGTCATCGAAGCAGCCGCCAGCACCCTCGTTATCGGTACCACTTGAGGCCGCTACGAAGCATCAACAGAACCCCGCCATTTACCGGCAAGAGTCACAGAGCCCCCGAGGCAAAGGTGCCCGTCGGCAGCAATGATCGGCTGGCTGAGCTCTACGGCACCACGCTGAAGGGCAACGACATCAATTTCCGCATTTTCAGCCCGAATGCCCAGAAAGAACTCAACGCCGTGATGCCTCCCCAGCTCAATGGCGCATGGGGCGCTGGGCTGACCCCGTTTTTTAGGTCCGGTGGTTCTGGGAGTCGTCCTGTCGCCCGTGGTTGCGGGCAGGGAGACTGGTCAGATCATGTCGAACAGC
>NZ_LZMM01000085.1:0-770 GCF_001665945.1 Kocuria sp. ICS0012
GAACCCCAAGCGGGCCCGGATGCGCCCGTGCGGTGCGCCCGCATCCAGGCCGGGTTGTCATGCCCGTTTACCCCGTGCGATGAAAAGCCCGCACAGGTGCGGTCATACGCACCACGGCGCCCACATGTACTGACGGATTCAGATGGTGGTCGCTTGCGGGAGCTCCCGCATCCGCCGGTACAGGGTGGCCCGGGACATGCCGAGATCGCGGGCGACCTGGGTGGCCGGCTCCCCAGACTCGATCAGCCGCAGCGCGTTGCGGATCTGGGAGTCAGTGAAGGTCTGGCGGCGCCCGCCGAGGTCCTTGCCGGCGGCCCGGCGCTTGGCCACCGAGTCGGTGATCCGCTCCCGCTTGATCTCCAACTCCATCTGCGCCAGGGCGGCCATGACTGTGAAGACCATGGACCCCATCGGGGTGGCCGTGTCCACGTCTCCCCCACCCAGGTTCAGCACCCGCAGCCCGGCCCCTCTCCCCCGCAGCGCCTCGGCGAAGGCCAGCATGTTCTGCGTCGACCGCCCCAGACGGTCCAGTGTCGTGATGACCAGCGTGTCGCCCGGCTCGAGGGCGGCCACCGCCTTGTCGAAGGCGGGACGGGACGCACGGCTTCCAGACACTCCACTGTCGACGTACGCGTCATCACGTCGAACGCCGGCATTCAGAAGGTCAGACACTTGGCGGTCTGCGTCTTGCTGCCGTGTCGACACCCGGGCGTAGCCGATCAACTTCCCCATGTCCACCCCATCTGTCTCGCAACCAACGTTGAGTATCC
>NZ_LZMM01000086.1:0-17911 GCF_001665945.1 Kocuria sp. ICS0012
CCCCGGGCCCAGATGCACCCGGGGCACACCCGTCAGCGCGGCGCCCGCCCGTCAGCGCGGCGGGGGGGTCACCTCGTCCCCGGTGACCCTCACGTCCGCGCTCAGCAGGAACGGGACCTCATCGGTGACCTGGGATGTGGTGCCGTCATAGAGGTCCACCGCGGTGAACTCGATGCGCGCGATCCCCCGGCTGTCGGGCACGTGCCAGCGGCCCGCGGCGGCGTCCTCCAAGGAGACGTAGGGCGTGGGGTAGTCCTTGATGCTCCAGGAGACGCGGCCCTGGATGCGTCCGTCGAACTGATAGGAGAAGGGGCATCCCGCGGGGTAGAGGCTGTCCTGTGCGGCACACTCGTCCAGGTGCTCGTGGATCTGTTTGTCCACCTGGTGGGTGAGGCGTTCGGACGGCTCGGCCTCGAGCTTCATGGTGGTGTTCTCCCGGGCGTCGCTCACGGCCACCTCCTGCGGCTCGGCGCGCACCATGGGGGAGGTGTAGGAGCCCGTGTAGATCCCGGGGTAGAAGACCGCGAACTCACGGGAGGACCCGGGGAGCGCCACGGACGCGCCGTTGATGTCCACCGCGGTGGAACCCGGCATGGCCACGTTCATGGTGGGCAGCGTGGAGGGATCGAAGTCCCACACCGTGAAGAACCCCCATTGCGTCTCCGCGGGGTGGAGCGTGAACTCGGAGGACACCTCATGACCGTTCAGCGTGTAGCTCGCCCGCACCACCGCCCGGTCCCCGGACAACGCGACGGTGCGCACGGACACGTCCTCGAGTCCCTTGCTCGCCTCGGCCAGGGGTTCGCCGTCCAACAGGGCCGCGTTGGAGTCCGGGACCTGGGCGTTGAGCAACCCCAGGGCCTTGCCGCCGTCGCCGGCCTGGAGTGCCTGGAAGTAATCGCGTACGTCCGTCTCGGGCCCGTACGCGTACTTGTTAACGAGCGCAATGGTCACAGCCGCACCCGCGAGCGCCAGCAGGATCAGGACGAACCATGCCCCCACGGCCCTGACGATGCGTTCACTGCGTTCCATGAGTCCCCACGCTAGTGGACGTCCCGGGGAGCGGGCCCCGCGTGTCCCGGCGATGACCCGCCCGCTGCCGGGCCGCTAGGCTGAACCGGGCGGCGCGGGGGCACCGCCCCCGGACGGCGCGATCGCCCACTCCGGTGTGATCCCCGAGGACGGCAGGCACGAGGGCGGCTCATGGCGGAAACCATCCGACAGATCCCGGCGAAGTACGGGGCACCGGAACACGTGTTCCACCCCCGAATGGGGTCGTACGGCCGCCGGCTCGGCGCGGCACTTCCCCCGCTGTTGCTCGTGGTCGTCGCGGTGTTCGTGATCGGGTACCGCCGCCCAGCCGGCCCCGCGATGGGCGTGCTGCTCCTGCTCGCCCTCGTGGGCCTCGTGACGGCCTACGCCTACCTGCGCCCCGCGCTCGTGGTGCTCACCGCGCACCACGTCCTGCTCTCCCGCTGGGTCGGTTTCCGGGCCGTGCCCCGCGAGCGGATCGCCCAGGTGGTCACGGTCCGGACGCTGCTCGCGGCGCGCCCGCGCAGCCGCGGGTCCCGCGGTCGACCCTGCCTCTGGTTCGTCACCCAGGCCGGGCGCTCGGCGCTCTTCCTGGACGGGACGGTCTGGGACGCGCGCACCCTGGACGAGCTGGCCCGGGCGAGCGGCGCCCAGCACGTCAACTTCCAGCGGGCCACGCCGGCGCAGCTCACGGAGCACTGGCCCCGGCTCGTCGCGTGGCGGGTGCGCTACCCGCGCGTGCGCTACGTCGCGACGTCGTGCGCGCTGATCGCGGCGGTCGCCCTGTTCGTGTGGTGGGCCTTCACGCGGGGCCCCGCCTGATACACCCGCCCCAGTCGGCAGCAGAGCCGTCCGGGTGCGACGGCGCTCGGTTCCCGTGCAGGGGCCAGGCCGGGCTCTGACCCCCGGCTTCGGGTCCCACCGCGGGCCGTGGCGCCTCCAGCGCTGCCCTGGACCACGACGACGTTCGGTTCCCTGGGCGACGAGGTCGCTCGGTTCCTTTCGGGGGCCGGGCGGAGACGTGCCCCGCGCCTTCCGCCTTCCGGCTCGGCCGCGGAGCGTGGCGCCCGAGCGGGCCCGGGCGGTTCCGGGTACGACGACGGCCGACCCCCTTCTCGGGGACCGGCCGTCGTACGGTCGGCGGGGCCGCGGTGTGCCACGGCCCGTGCCGGATGCTCAGCGAGCGGCGGTGCTGCCGTCCATGTGGTTGCCGGTGACCGCGCCGTCGGACCGTTCGGCGGAACCCGCCGAGCCCTCGTGCCGGCGGGAACGCTCGATCTCCGCCTTGCGCTCCTCGTTGGCCTCGCGGGTCAGCTCGGCGCCGGCCTCGGCGTCACGCGTGAGGTTCTCGCCCGTCTCCGGGTTGAACACGTGCATCTTGCGGCTGTCCAGCCAGATCTTTGCCGTGGAGCCACCGCGGATGCGGGAGGACGCGTCCAGGGAGACGACCACCTGGGCGGGCATCTCGTCAGCGTCCAGCTCTTGGGCCAGCTCGTTGAGTTTGTGCTGCACGGCGGCATCCTGCTGGTAGTGGATGTAGCCGTACTGCTGGTTGCCCAGCCACTCGGTGTGCGTGAATTCGGAGTCGAAGACGGTCCCGTGGGGGATTTTCGTCTCGTCCACGAACTTCGCGTCCTCGAAGTGCTCCGGGCGCAGGCCCAGCAGCACGATCTCGGGGGCGTTCGTGAGCTTGCCCTGCACGCGCTCCGGAACCTCGATGTCCCCGATCGGGGTGTGGAACACCGAGCCGTTCACGCGCGCCGGGATGAAGTTCATGGACGGAGCGCCGATGAACCCCGCCACGAACAGGTTGACGGGCTGTTCGTAGAGCTCCCGCGGGGACGCGATCTGCTGGAGCTGACCACGCTTGAGCACGGCCACACGGTCACCGAGGGTCATGGCCTCGGTCTGGTCGTGGGTCACGTACAGCGACGTGATGCCCATGCGGCGCTGCAGCTGCGCGATCACCGTGCGCATCTGGCCGCGCAGCTTGGCGTCCAGGTTGGACAGGGGTTCGTCGAAGAGGAAAGCGTCCGCGTCACGCACGATCGCGCGCCCCATGGCCACGCGCTGGCGCTGACCGCCGGAGAGGTTCGCCGGCTTGCGCTCGAGGTGCTCGTTGAGGTCCAGGGTGTCCGCCGCCTCGCGCACCTTGCGGTCGATCTCCTCCTCGCTGAACTGCCCCTTGGACAGGCGCAGCGGGAAGGCGATGTTCTCGTACACCGACAGGTGCGGGTACAGCGCGTAGTTCTGGAACACCATTGAGAGGTTGCGATCACGCGGCTGCTTGTCGTTGACGCGCACCCCGTTGATGTTCAGGTCCCCGGAGGTGATGTCCTCGAGGCCCACGACCATGCGCAGGAGCGTGGACTTGCCGCAGCCGGAGGGGCCCACGAGGATCAGGAACTCGCCGTCGGCGACGTCGATGGAGATGTCGTTGACCGCGGGGAAACCGTCGTCGTACTTCTTGACGAGGTGTTCCATGGTGATTGCTGCCATGTCTACTCAGTCCTATCTATGTCTAAGCGTGGATGGTGCGGCGGGCTCAGCCCTTGACCGCGCCCTGGGTCAGGCCGGAGACGATCTGGCGCTGGAACGCCAGAACGAGCAGCACCACAGGGATGGTCACGATGATCGCCGCCGCGGAAATCGCGCCCGCAGGGGCCTCGAACTGCGAGGCGCCGGTGAAGAACGCGAGTGCCGCCGGGACGGGACGCGCCGCGGAGGTCGAGGTCAGGCCGATGCCGTACACGAAGTCGTTCCACGCGATGAAGAACGCGATGATCGCCGTGGTGAAGACACCCGGCAGCGTGAGCGGCACGATCACCTTGCGGAACGCCTGCCACGTGGTGGCGCCGTCCACCTGGGCCGCGCGGTCAAGGTCCCAGGGGATCTGCTGGAAGAACGCCGCCAGGGTCCAGATGGAGATCGGCAGGGTCAGGGACAGGTAGGGGATGATCAGGCCGAGCCAGGTGTCGTAGAGCCCCACCTGGCGCCACAGGTTGAACAGCGGCGTGACGATGGAGATTACCGGGAACATCGAGACCATCAGCGCGGTGGTCAGCACGATCTTCTTGCCCGGGAAGTCCAGGCGTGCGATCGCGTAGGCGCACAGTGTCGCGAGCACGACGGCCACGAACGTGGAGATCAGTGAGATGCCGATCGAGTTCCACAGGGCCGGCAGGAACAGGTCCTTGGCATCGCCCACGAAGATCTGCTCGTAGTTGCTCGTGACGAACTTCGTGGGGATGAACTTGCCCGAGTTCAGGTCCGAGGAGGATTTGAAGGACGTCATCAGGATGGACAGGACGGGGAAAAGCGCGTAGACCAGCACCGCGATGCTGATGACGGTCCAGCCGATTTTCTGCTTGGTGCTCAACATGGCGGTTACTTCCCCTTCCCAGAGCCACCGGTGAGGTCCACCTTGAAGACCTTTATGGCCACCAGCGCGATCAGCATCACGCAGATGAACAGGATCACCGAGATGGCCGAACCAAGGCCGATTTCCAGACGACCGATGGACGTGCGGTACGCGAGCAGCGAGAGCGTCTCGGTGCCGTACTGGCCCTTGGTCATGATGAAGACGTTGTCGAAGATGCGGAAGGCGTCCAGGGCGCGGAACACCACGGCCACCATGATGGCGGCCTTCATGTTCGGCAGGACCACCTTGCTCAGGCGTTGCCATGCCGAGGCGCCGTCCACACGGGCGGCCTCGGTGAGCTCACCGGGGACCTGTGCGAGCCCGGAGAGCAGCAGCAGCGAGATGAACGGGGTGGTCTTCCAGATCTCCGAGGCCATGATCACGAACAGGGACGGGCCCGCGGAGGCAAACCAGTTGAAGTCCGGACCGATCATGGGCAGCCACGAGAGCCAGTTGTTCACGTAGCCGGTGGTGATGTCGAAGGCGTAGAACCACGCGAACGCGGAGACCACCGTGATGATGCCGTAGGGCACCAGGATGGCGGTGCGCAGCAGGCCGCGCGTGGCCTTGATCGCGCTGTGCATCACGAGCGCGAGGGCGAGGCCCAGGACGAGTTCCACGACCACCGTGACCACGGTGATCAGCAGGGTCACGCCCAGGTCCCGCCAGAACACGATATCCGACAGGGCCGTGGAGTAGTTGCCCAGGAACACGAACTCCTTGTCATCGGGTGCGGTGAGTCGGAAGGAAAACAGCGAGTCCCACAACGCCTGGACGATGGGGTACAGCGTGACCAGGAGCATGATCACGAACGCGGGGCCGGCGAGCAGCCACCCCAGTTTCCGCTCCGAACGGGCCCGGTCCGAGAGATGGCCTCTACGGCGGGACTTCTCCGGCGTGGACGCGCGAGCGCGCGAATCGACGGTGCTACTCACAACAGCGCATCTCCCTTCAGGACTTCCTGAATGAATTCGGTGGTCTCACGCGGAGTGTCCTCGGTGACTTCCGCCGGCGGGGTCCAGTTCTGCTGGATGGCCGTGGAGATCTCGTTGTAGTACGGGGTCTGCGCGCGGGGCTTCGCGGCGTCGAGGGACTTCCGGATGGTGTCGGCCATGGGGTACGCCTTCTTGACCTCGGGGTCGTCGAAGGCCTTCATGGAGGACGGCGGGTTGCCGTTGGTCGCGAAGTACTGGGCCTGGTGCTCGGGGGAGACGATGCACTGCACGGCCTCCCACGCGAGGTCCTGGTTCTCGGACTTGGCGCCCACGCCCAGGTTGATGCCGCCCAGCGGCGGGTGCGCCTCGGTGCCCGCGTCGACACGGGGCCACGTGGTCCACTTGATGTCGTCCAGCACCGACTTGTCGAGGGTGCCCTCGTCCACGGAGGCCTTCGTGGCCGAGTAGATGAACGGCCAGTTGACCATGAACGAGCCCTTGTCCCCCTGGAACTGGATCATGGAGGCGTTCTCGTCCTGGGTGGCCAGACCGGGACCGCCCAGACCCTCGCCACCGATGGCCCCGATGATGTCCGCAGCCTTCTTACCGGCGTCCGAGTCGAGGGTGATCTGGGCGTCCTGGCCCTCCTCACCGCCCGTGACGACCTGACCGCCCGCGGATTCCACGAGGCCGTTGACCCACACGGACATGGCCTCACCGCGCACGCCCTGCACGCCCAGGTACTTGTCCTGGGAGCGGGCGGCATCGATGAGCTGGTCCCACGTGACGGGCTCGGACATGTCCAGGCCCGCGGCCTTGGCCACCGACTCGCGGTACCACAGCAATTGGGTGTTGGCCCAGAACGGGATGGCCACGATCTCGCCGTTCCATTTGGCGCCCTCCAGCGGGCCCTCGAGGGTGTCCTTGGTGGTCGCCTCGACGACGTCGTGCGGGGGCTTGGCGAGGAAGCCGGGTTCCGCGAGCTCCGGGACGTAGGGCGGGTCCAGGCTCATGATGTCCATGGACGTGTCGCCCGCGGCGAGGCGGCGGGCCAGCTGTTCGCGCTGGGACGCCGCGTCACGCGGGAGCAGCGACGTCTGGATCTTGTACTTGCCGCCGGACGCGTCCGAGCACTGCTGGGCGAGGACGTCCTGGCCGCCGTCATCCGGGTTGATGTACCACGTGAGCGTGGGCGGGCCGGACTCCCCGCCGCTGCACCCCGTGAGCAGCATGGCGGACGCCGCCGCAGCGGCCGCTACGCTGCGGACCGTGCGGGGCTTGCCGGCCCTGCGAGAGTGGTGAGTGGACTTCACAATGGTTCCTCCCCTGATGAGCGCCTGTACTGACGGAATGGGTCCGGCGCTCCCCGTAGGAATACCGGTCATTTCAGCATCTGCTCAGTGTAGGCGTGGCGTGGGTCACGGACCGTGTGTTACCCGCTTTCGGGGATGGTGGCGTGGCGGCCGGTGTGTCAGGAGAGGAAGACCGCGGCCACCGCCATCGTGGCCATGGACACGACCGTGGTGAGCAGGACAGTGTCCCGGCACACCGTGGTGGCCCGGTCGTAGCGCACGGCCGCTACGTAGAGGTTCTGCGCGGTGGGCAGCGCGGCCATGATCACGGCCGCGTACAGGGCGTGCCCGGTGAGCCCGAGCGCCCACGCGAGCAACAGCGCGAGCCCGGGGTGCACGACGACCTTGGCCCCGGTCGCGAGCAGCGTGTCCACCCGGGCGCCGGGGGAGGCCAGGGGGCGGGAGCCCACCAGCGAGAGACCGAAGGCGAGCAGCATAGCGGGAACGGCCGCACCCGCCACGATGCGCACGGGCTCCATCGCGAGGTCGGGCAGGCGGATCCCCGTGGCCGCGGACATGATGCCCAGGGCGGAGCCCATGATGAGCGGGTTCGTCACGATGTTCTTGAGCACCGAGCCGACCGTGGGGCGCCGCCCGCCAGTGAGGGTGTCCATGACCGTGAGGTACAGCGGCGTGTTGATCGCCAGCTGAAACAGCATCACCGGGGCCACCTGGGACGCGTCCCCCAGGACGAACAAGGCGATGGGGATCCCCAGGTTGGCGGCGTTGACCTGCCCGGCGGCCTGCGCGCCCATCACCACGGTGGCGGCGTCCCGGGAGAACACGAACCGGGAGAGCAGTGCGTACGCGATCATGGTGAGCCACGCGGACGCGGCCGCCACGAGCAGCGGCGCGGAGAAGATGTGGTGGATGTCCGCTTCGGAGATGGTGGTGAACAATAGCGGCGGGGACGCCACGTAGAACGCGAGTTTGGACAGCACCCGCTGGCCGTCCGGGCCGAGCACCCCCGCGCGCCCGATCACGTAACCCAGCCCGATCACGGCCCATACGATGAAGAACCCGGAGACGACTCCGCTCATGAGCTCATCTCCTCGCGTCGGCGGGTCCGCGCCCCCGGGAGCGCGGCAGGGTCACAGGCCCGCGACGGCCGCGTCCTCCCGGGCCTGCAGGTGGGCGCGGGCGTGCGGCGGGCGGAGCATGTCCCCCACCACGGCGTCCGCGGGGTCCGAACCGAGCGCCACGATCCTGTTGTGCTCGTCCACATGTACCACGTGGGGTTCGTAGTTCTGCGCCTCGGCGGTGTCCATGAGACCGTACGCGATCAGGATCACCAGGTCACCCGGGTGCACCAGGTGCGCCGCGGCACCGTTGATGCCCACGACGCCGCTACCGCGCTCGCCCGCGATCGTGTATGTCTCGAGCCGCGCACCGTTGGTGACGTCCACGATCGCCACGAGCTCGCCGGGCAGGATGTTCGCGGCGTCCAGCAGGTCCTGGTCCACCGTCACGGACCCCACGTAGTGCAGGTCCGCCTGGGTCACGGTGGCTCGGTGGATCTTCCCGGTGAACATGGTGCGCAGCATGATTGCTCCTGATGCGATGGGTGGTGTGGTTCGCGGTCCGGACCCGCCGGCCGCCCGTCGTGAGGGCCGAGGTGGTGTTCGGGGCGGGTCCTCGGCGCGAAACGCCCCGGGACCAGATGGTTCCCGGGGCGTTTCACGATTCGTGCGGAGCGGCTGACGGGAATCGAACCCGCGTATCAGGCTTGGGAAGCGTGCGCTCTACCATTGAGCTACAGCCGCATCGTTCGTGCGGGACCGTGCGGTCCACGTTTGAACGCCCACCACTCTACAACACGTTTCGGTGCGTGGTTGTTCCGCGGCGTCGTCACCGGCGCCCGCGCGGGACCGTGGACTACCGTGGACACGTGCTCATCTCAGACCGCGACATCCGCCGCCACCTGGACTCCGGGCGCGTGCGCCTGGAACCGTACGATCCCGCGATGGTCCAGCCCGCGAGCGTGGACGTGCGCCTGGACCGGTGGTTCCGGCTGTTCGACAACCACAAGTACGCGCACATCGACCCCTCCCAGGAGCAGCCCGATCTCACGCGACTCGTGGAGGTGGCCCCGGACGAGCCGTTCGTGCTGCACCCGGGGGAGTTCGTGCTGGGGGCCACGTACGAGAAGGTCACCCTGCCGGACGACGTCGCGGCGCGCCTCGAGGGCAAGTCCTCCCTGGGGCGGCTGGGCCTGCTCACGCACTCGACCGCCGGGTTCATCGACCCGGGGTTCAGTGGGCACGTGACGCTCGAGCTGTCCAACATGGCCACGCTGCCCATCAAACTGTGGCCCGGCTCCAAGGTGGGGCAGCTGTGTTTCTTCCAGCTCTCCTCCGCGACCGAGCACCCGTACGGCAGCGGCGCGTACGGCAACCGCTACCAGGGCCAGCGGGGCCCCACCGCGTCGCGCAGCCACCTGAACTTCCACCGCACGATCATCGAGTGAGCTCACGCATCGAGTGACCCTGCGTATTGAGTGAGCCCGCCTGCGTGAGTGCGGCTCACACGCGGGCTGTGGTGAACCCCTCGGGCGGGCGGGGCGTGAGCAACAACAGCACGAGACCCGCGGCCACGACCACCAGGATCCCCAGGATGCCCCAGATCTGGGCGCCCATCAGTGTCACGAACACCCCGAACAACCCGGGGGCCATGAAGCTCACCGCGCGGCCCGTGGTGGCGTACAGACCGTAGATCTCGCCGTCGCGGCCCGGCGGGATGAGCCGTCCCAGGTACGTGCGCGACGCCGCCTGCGCGGGTCCCACGAACAGGCACAGTGCCAGCCCGCACACCCAGAACGCGATCTTGCCGTGCCAGAACAGCAGGGCCGTTCCCGCCACGAGCACACCCACGAGGGACGCGGTGATCACGACGCGTGGGCCCAGCGCGTCGTCGAGTGCGCCGCCCACGAACGCACCCAGTGCCGCGATGAGATTGGCCGCGACGGCGAACATGATGACCTCGGTGAGCGAGAACCCGAAGCTGCCCGCGGCCAGGACCCCGCCGAACGTGAAGACCCCGGCCAGTCCGTCCCGGTAGACCGCGGAACTGAGCAGGAAGACGACCGTGGCACGCGAGACCCGCCACAGGGCCGCGATGGTGCGGAAGAGCTCGGCATAGGCGCCCAGGATGCCGCGGCGGCGAGGCTGTGCGGGGGCCGCAGCGGCGTCGTCGATGGATGCCCGGAACGGCATACTTCGTGCCTTGAGCATGAGGGGCAGGCAGAACACGAGGATCCATGCCGCGCTGAACAGTGCCACGGCGCGGTAGTTGAGGGCGTCGTCGGTGGGGATGCCCAGGAAACCGGGTGTGACGAAACCGAACAGGACGAAGGCGAGGGCGAAGATCCCGCCCACGTACCCCGCGCCCCAGCCCCACCCGGAGACCTTACCCATGCGCTGGGGACCGGCCAGCGCGGGGAGCATGGCGTTGTAACTGACCGTGGCGAACTCCTGGGCCACGCTGCCCACGGCCACGAGCCCCACACCCAGGAACAGGAAGGCGGGATCGGGTCGGGCGAGGAACGCGAGACCCGTGCACAGGACGAGCACCACGGTGTTGCCGGTGAGGAACGTGGCGCGGGACCGGGGGGAATCACTGCGCTGGCCGATCAGCGGCGCCGTGAGCGCGATCGCGAAACCCGCAATCGTCATGGCGATGCTCAGCACCGTGGACGTGTACTCGCTCGACCCGAACGCCGGGCTCGTGAGGTACACGGTGAACACGAACGTGAGCATCACGGCGTTGTACGCGGACGTGCCGGTGTCCCACAGGCACCACATGAGCACGCGGGCGCGCGAACCGCCCTCGCCGGGGCGCGGGGCGCGCGGGGGACGTCCAGGGGCCGCCGTGGACGGGTGCTGACCGGTCATGGGCTCACCCTACGGGCCCGGTGCCCTCCCGCCCAGGGCCCGGCGCACCTGGGCAGTGGGGGTGCCGCGGCGAGGGGCCCATGACGTGCGACGAAACGGGCCGTCACCCTGCTTTGTTATGCTGGGAACTCGAAACTGCCACCCCATTTCCGCCCGGATCCCCGTGGGCCCATTTTCAGGTACCCGTGGGTAGTCCGTGGCTCGAGAGGTAAGGTCCCATGATCGCGGTGCTGCTTGTCCACGGGCTCGCGGCCCTGTGTGCACCCGCGATCCTCAAGCGCACCGGACGATCCGGCTTCTACCTCGTGGCGCTCGTCCCGTTCGCCAGCCTGATCTGGCTCTTCACCCAGACCTCCCGCGCCCACGCGGACGTCCAGGGGTGGACCAGCACCGTGGAATGGATCCCGCAGCTGGGGATCTCGCTGTCCTTCCGGATGGATTCCCTCGCGTACATGATGTGCCTGCTGGTGCTGGGCGTGGGGGCCCTCGTCCTCGCGTACTGTGCGCGCTACTTCAAGTCGGACGCCCAGGGCATCGGCCCGTTCGCCGCCCAGCTCGTGGCCTTCGCGGGCGCCATGTTCGGTCTGGTCACCGCGGACGACCTCATGGTGCTGTTCGTGTTCTGGGAGATCACCTCGGTGCTCTCCTTCCTGTTGATCTCCTATTCGCGCACCAAGCTCGCCGCGCGTCGAGCGGCCCTGCAGGCGCTCATCATCACCACCGCGGGCGGTCTGGCGATGCTCGTGGGCCTGGTGATGCTCGGCAACGCCGCCGGGACCTTCCGGATCTCCGGGGTCCTGGAGGCGGCCCCCGAGCTCCTGGGCTCCACCACGGTGGACGTGGCGCTCGTGCTGATCCTGGCCGGCGCCGTCTCCAAGTCCGCGCTGTTGCCCACCCACTTCTGGCTGCCCGCCGCCATGGCGGCGCCCACCCCGGTCTCCGCCTACCTGCACGCCGCGGCCATGGTCAAGGCCGGGATCTACCTCGTGGCGCGGCTCGCTCCCGGGTTCGTGGACACCCAGTGGTGGCTGCCCGTCACCCTGACCCTGGGCCTGGGCACCATGATCTTCGGCGGCTGGGTCGCGCTGCGCCAGTTCGACCTCAAGCTGATCCTCGCGTACGGCACGGTGAGCCAGTTGGGCTTCATCACCGCGGTCGTGGCGTTCGGCACGGCGGACACCGCGATGGCCGGCATGGGCATGGTCATCGCGCACGGTCTGTTCAAGGCCACCCTGTTCCTGAGCGTGGGCATCATCGACCACCAGGCCGGGACCCGTGACATCCGCAGGCTCTCCGGTGTGGGTCGTACGGCACCCATGCTGTTCGTGGTGGCCATGATCGGTGCGGCGTCCATGGCCGGCATCCCGCCGCTGCTCGGCTTCGTGACCAAGGAAGCGGTACTCACGGCGTTCGTGGACCACGCCGCGGACCCGCTCGCGATGATCGCGCTCGTGTGCGTGGTGCTCGGCTCCATCCTCACCTTCGCGTACAGCGCGCGGTTCCTGTGGGGCGGCTTCGCGCGCAAGCCCGCGCAGTTCTCCGATCTCGACGCCGCCGAGGACGGTCAGTCGGTCATCGGCGAGTTCACCCCGGTGCCGTGGGCCTTCCTCGTGGCGCCCGCGGTGCTGGCCCTGCTCACGGTGGTGTTCGGCCTGTGGCCCGCACCCGTGGAGGCAGGGATCGTGCGCTACCAGGAACAGTTCCCGGACGTCGCCGAATCCCACGTGCACCTGGTGCTGTGGCACGGGCTGACCCCGGCGCTGGGGCTCTCCGCGCTGATCATCGGCGTGGGCGCGCTGTTGTACGTCGCGCGCCGGCCCGTGGGCTCGTTGCAGGACCGGTTGCCGAAACTGCCCACCGGTGACTTCGTCTACCGCAAGATCATCAACGTGCTGGACATGGTCGCGGTGTGGCTCACCGGCCGGACCCAGCGTGGTTCGCTGATGTTCTACCTGTCCGTGATCCTCGTGACCGCGATCGTGGTGCCGCTCGTGGCCCTGTTCTGGTACGAGACCCCGCCGCTCGCCGGGTTCCGCTACGCGGATTCCCCGGCTCAGCTGGTCACCGGGATCGCCATGATCGTGGCGGCCCTGCTCGTGCTCACCGCGGGCAAGCGGTTCCTGGCCGTCCTGCTGGTCTCGGTCACGGGTTACGGCTTGGCCCTGACGTTCGCGCTCCACGGCGCGCCGGACCTCGCCCTGACCCAGACGCTCGTGGAGACGATCTCCCTCGTGGCGTTCGTCCTGGCGCTGCGCTCCCTGCCGGGCCCGCTGTGGAACCGCCGGCCCGCCGGGCACCGGGTGTTCCGCGCGGTCTTCGCCGTGGTGTTCGGACTGTTCATGATGGCGCTCGCGGTGTTCTCCATCTCCTCGCGGTCGGCGGAACGGATCTCCCTGGAACTGCCGCGGATGGCCTACGAGATGGGCGACGGCGCCAACGTGGTCAACGTCCTGCTCGTGGACATCCGCGCGTGGGACACCATGGGTGAGATCACCGTGCTCACGGTGGCCGCCACGGGCATCGCGTCCTTGATCTTCGTCAAGGGACGCGGGGACCGCTTGCGCAGTGAGCGCCACGAGCTGGACACCCAGCAGCTGAAGGTCGTGCGTGGCGCGGACTCCGCGGCGCACTCCCCGCACGCGAACACCCGCCAGCTCGAGGTCGCCCGCCGGTTCACCTCCCGCCCGGACGCGGACCCGTTCCTGCTCGCGGGTCGAACGCTGGCCCCGGAGCGGCGCTCGATCATCTTCGAGGTCGTGGCCCGACTGCTGTTCCACACCTTCATGCTCGTGTCCTTCTACCTGCTCATCGCGGGGCACAACATCCCCGGTGGTGGTTTCGCCGGCGGCCTGATGGCCTCCCTCGCCCTGACCATGCGCTACCTCGCGGGCGGACGCTACGAACTCGAACGCGCGACCCCGGTCAATGCGGGCTGGATGCTCGGCGCGGGCCTGGCGATCGCTTCCCTGTACGCGATCGTCCCCGTGTTCTTCGGCGGGGCCGTGATGGAGAGCTACACGTTCGAGTGGGACATGCTCGTCTTCGGTCACGTCAAGTTCGTCACCGCGGTGATCTTCGACATCGGTGTCTACCTGATCGTGGTGGGCCTGGTGCTGGACATCCTGCGCTCCCTGGGCGGGCGGATCGACGAACACATCGAGCGTTCCGCCGTGGAGTCCCGGAAGAAGCGCGCGGGCCGCGGCGCCCGGATCCGCCTGACCCGTAACGGCCCCGGGGTCACCGCGCACCGGGTGGACGACCCCGATGCTCCCGAGGGCTCCTTGGTCTCCGGGGACGAGCCCCAGGAGGCACAGCGATGACCGTGAATCTCACACTCCTGGTGATCATGGGTGTGTTGTTCTCCGTGGGGGTCTACCTCCTGCTGGAACGCTCGCTCACCCGCGTACTGCTGGGCATCATGCTGCTCACCAACGGGGCCAACCTGCTGATCCTGCACACGAGCGGCACGCCCGGCATCGCGCCGTTGTACGACGCCGCCCGCGACCCCTCGGAGTACTCGGACCCGCTGCCACAGGCGCTCGTGCTCACCTCGATCGTGATCTCGCTCGCCACGACCGCCTTCATCCTCAGCATGATCTGGCGTTCGTGGATCCTGGCCCGCCGGGACGAGATCCAGGACGACCTCGAGGACCGTCGCGTGGCGCAGCAGTCCTCGTACGACGCCGAGGACGACGACGCCCTGCCGCAGGACACCTCCGAGTTCAACCACGCGGACGCCCGGTTCGCGCCGTCGCGTCACAATGAGGAAGAGGCCGCCGAATCGCCTGGTCACTACAGGGCCGAGAAGTTCTCCGAGGCGCGAGGGAGGAGCCCGCATGACCACTGATCCGGCACAGTTCGCGCCGCTCGCGGTCCTGATCCCGTTCCTCGGCGCCGCCCTGAACTTCATCATCGTCCACCGCAACCGGCTGCAGCGCGGGGTGACCGTGGGCGCCATGGTGCTCACGCTGATCCTGAACGCGTTCATGCTCGCGAACGTATGGAACCAGGGCCCACAGGTCGTGCACCTGGGGGACTGGGCCGCCCCGTACGGCATCGTGATGGTCGTGGACCAGTTGTCCGCGCTCATGCTCGTGGTCTCCGTGGTGGTGTCCCTCGCGGTGTTGATCTACGCGGTCAGTGAGGGTGTGGCCAGCGGGGACGACGAGGGCCCCATCTCCATCTTCTACCCCACGTTCCTGCTGCTGGTCGCGGGTGTGTCCCACGCGTTCCTCGCGGGTGACCTCTTCAACCTCTACGTGGGCTTCGAGATCCTGTTGACCGCCTCCTACGTCTTGCTCACCATGGGTGGTACGGCGCAGCGGATCCGCGCGGGCGTGACCTACGTGGTCGTCTCGGTGATCTCCTCCATCCTGTTCCTGATCTCCCTGGGGATGATCTACGGCGCCACGGGCACCGTGAACATGGCGGACCTGTCCGTGAAGCTCGCGGACCTGCCGCAGGGCACCCAGATGCAGTTGCACCTGATGCTGCTGATCGCGTTCGGGGTGAAGGCCGCGATCTTCCCGCTGTCCTTCTGGCTGCCCGACTCCTACCCGACCGCGTCCGCACCGGTGACCGCGGTGTTCGCCGGTCTGTTGACCAAGGTGGGCGTCTACTCGATCATCCGCACCGAGACCTTGTTGTTCCCCGGGACGCAGATCAACGACCTGTTGATGTGGGTCGCGTTGTTGACCATGGTCGTGGGCATCCTGGGCGCGCTCGCCCAGATCGACATCAAACGTATGCTCTCGTTCACGCTGATCAGTCACATCGGCTACATGATCTTCGGCATCGCACTGGGCACGCAGGCCGCGCTGGCCGCGGTGGTCTACTACATCGCGCACCACATCGTGATCCAGACCAGCCTGTTCCTGATCGCCGGGCTGATCGAGCGCCGCGGTGGCTCCACCAACGTGGACCGTCTCGCCGGGATGCTCAAGATCTCCCCGCTGCTGGGTGTGCTGTACATGATCCCGGCCCTGAACCTGGGCGGCATCCCGCCGTTCTCGGGCTTCCTGGGCAAGGTGGGCCTGCTGGAGGCCGGTGTCGAGGCCGGGACGTGGCTGAGCTACCTGCTCGTGGGCGTGTCCGTGTTCGTCTCGCTGCTCACGCTCATGGCCCTGATCCGCGTGTGGAACCGTGTGTTCCTGCGCAACGTGGACGACGCCGAGTACCCGGACCCCGTGCTGCGCGCCACCACCGCGGAGGGCCGCCGTCCCCGCACGTCCCGCGCGGTCGCGGGCGAGTCCGGTAGCCGCTTCTCCGGCCGGTCCCCGGTGGTACTGCTGCCCGGGACCATGGTGGGCGCGACCACCGCGCTCGTGGCGGTGGGTGTGGCGCTCACGGTCTTCGCCGGGCCGCTGTTCGATCTCGCGGACAACGCGTCCGAGAACCTGATCAATCCGGATCGATACGTCAATGCCGTGCTGGCCCCCGTGGGTCCCGGCGGTGTGAGCGAGGAGGGCCGATGAGTACGTCCCCGATGCAGCGCCGCTCCCGGAACTCCCTGCGGGCCGAGCTGCCCCTGATCCTGTGGCTCGTGGTCGTGTGGGGTGCCCTGTGGGGTGACTGGAGCGTGGGCAACCTGGTCTTCGGGCTGATCCTCGCGGTGTTCGTGACCCGCACGCTCACGCTGCCCCCGGTGCGGTTGTCCGGGCGGTTCAACGTCCTGCATTTCGCGCTGTTCGTGATCACGTTCATCTGGCAGGTGGCCCGGGCCAGCGTCCACGTGTTCGGTGTGGCGCTCATGCAGGGCCCCAAGGTGCACAACGCGGTGCTGCGGGTGAAGCTGCGGCAGAACAACGACCTGCTCATGACGGCCGTGGGTCACACCATGGCGCTGATCCCGGGCTCGCTCGTGGTGGAGGTGGATCGCGGCAACGGGATCCTGTACTTCCACGTGCTGGACGTCTCCACGCCGGAGGAGGCGGAGTCGTTCCGGGAGTCCGCGCTGAACATCGAGGCGGCGTGGATCAAGATCATGGGCTCCAAGGAGGACCTCGCGAAACTGGAGGCCTCGGGTGACGCGGGTGGCGCGGACGCCTCCGGCGCCGTCGCGTCGCCGACCACCAAGATGAACAAGGCCCTGGACGGCCTCAGGGAGGAGCGGCCATGACCATGTTCGACGTCGCCGTGTGGGTGTGCGGTGCGATTCTCACCGTGGCGGCCGCGGGCACGATCTACCGGCTGGCCAAGGGCCCGTCTCTGTTGGACCGGGTGATCGCCACGGACGTGCTGCTCGCGATCGTGGGTGCGGGTCTCGCCATCGAGATGGTGTACAACCACCACTCCAGCAACATCATCCTGCTCGTGATCATCTCCCTGGTGGGCTTCCTGGGCTCCGTGACGGTCGCGCGCAACGTGGGGTTGGAGCGCTCATGAACTGGCACACCGTCCTGGACGTCATCGCGCTGCTGTGCCTCGTGGGGGGCTCCCTCATGTCCCTGGCCGCGGCGGTGGGTCTGGTGCGCTTCCCCGATCTGCTCTCGCGCATGCACGCCGGGACCAAGCCCCAGGTCCTGGGGTTGCTCCTGCTGCTCACGGCCGTGGCGATCGAGAGCGGCAATCCCGGCATGATCCCGCTGATGATCCTCGCGTGGCTGTTCCAGCTGCTCACGGTGCCCGTGTCCGCGCACATGGTGGGCCGCGCCGCCTACCGCTCCAAGCACCTGAACGAGAAGAACCTCGTGGAGGACGAGCTGCGCGAGGTCGTCGCGCGCGCCGGCGAGGAAGAATCTCGCTGAGGACGTAATTCTCGGTGGGGCCGGGTTCCTTCCGCCCCGTCGCGCCCGGCGCTTCGTATGCTGGGCAACGAGCACGACGTCGTCGGCCGCCCGGTGCCGCCGACACCCACAGGACAAGGAGAACCTCATGAACAAGGCAATGGACATTTTCGGCACGGTGGCGTCCCTGGGTGGCGTGGCCCTGGCCAACAAGGGCCTGTCCGCGGTGTGGAAGCAGGTCACGGGCAACGAGCCCCCCGCCAAGAACCCGGACCCGGACGAGGCCTGGACCGACATCATCATCTGGGCCGTGATCACCGGTGTCGTGGGCACCGTCATCAAGGTGGGGATCTCCCGCCAGGTGGCCAAGTTCGAGTCCAAGGACTCCGATCCCTCCCGCAGCTCCCAGAGCGAGATCTGAGCCGCGGGTCCCGCGCCACCCGTACGGGTGGGCCGGGGCCGCGTAGGACGCACGTACGACGGCGGGTGGTGTTCTTCCCCTCCTGGGATCTTCAGGAGGATTCAGCATGACGCAGGTCGGTAACACCCCCACCCG